>JAIRZU010000056.1 GCA_031267075.1 Holosporales bacterium | reverse complement strand
TATCGCCTATCCCATCCACTCCTGCTTGAAGAGCATTCATCCCACCAAACAGCGTTGCCTGTTTATCTCCAACTAAAGCTCTCTCTCTCTCTAGAACTCCAGGCCTCACAGGCTATTAGCCCTAGCGTTAGGGTTAACGTTAACAGTTTTTTCATGGTAATCTCCCCATGCGTGTTGTACATAGATATATGATACAGGTGGAAGGGTTGCTAAAAGGTTAACGGATGAGATTATTTTTCACATGGGCGTAAAAATAATTTACTGGTTTGATGGCCCACTATCTTTGGGTGAAAACTCTCAAAATTTTTAGGCCCTGACCAAACTCAAGAATCGGAATTTATGGAAGGAGTCACGGATAGGAGAGACCTACTGAGACAGCCTCATGTCTTCCACTAAGAAGCTGGGACCGTACTGCTCGTGCACATTGATATGGCCAGCAACATCGAACATTGTATCCAATCCCTTTTCGAGCTTTGTAACGATGCCCATCCTGGAATGATAATTGAACAGCATGGCCTTGACGCTTCTGCTGGTGCACTCACCCCTCAGCCACAGCATTAGGTGGGTACCGGAGCTTGTCTCTTTGATCTCAGCCACCTTCACCCCTCTCATGCAGAAGATCGGTTTTTCAATACCTCTGCCGAATGGCTCGAGCACCTTCATATCGAGGGCTATTTGTGTTAGGTCGCTTAAGGGTGTGATAGTGCAATCGATATTGAGAGCTGGCACGTAACCAGGCTTTATCGATGAGTTGATGAAGTCTGTGAATTTTGGGATTTTGTCCTCCGCAATCGAGAAGCCGCCAGCTTGAGAATGGCCGCCCCCACCAATGAGTAAGCCACCTTCCACAGCATTCGCTAGCAGTTCTCCGACGTGCAAGCCTGGTATCGATCGTGCGGAGCCCTTCCCAATCCCATCCTTGTTCAAAGAGATAACGAAGGCTGGCCTGCTGAATTTCTCTTTAAGCTTGCCAGCGACTATTCCGATAACTCCCTCATGCCAATCCCTCTTGTATACGCAAAGCCCTGGATTCCTAGACAAGTGCTCCACCTCGATCATGGCGAGAGCCTCGGCTACCATGCCCTTCTCGATGGCTTTGCGATTGTTATTCAGAGTGACTAATTGGGAGGCGATTTTTGAGGCCTCTTCATCACATTCGGAGAATAGCAGCCTGAGAGCCGTGTGGGGATCATCGAGCCGTCCCGCCGCATTCAGTGCTGGACCAATGAAAAAACCAAGATCATCAGCAGATGAGATTTTCTTGAGATTTAACGTCTGCGCGAGGTGGTTGATTCCGATGGGGTACCTGTTGTTTGATAGTGCATATTTGATGATGGCTCTGTTAATTCCCTTCAGCTCCATAATGTCGCACAACGTCCCGATTGCGACTACTCCTATCAACTCAAGCAAATCCGGAGCATCCTTCTCGGAGGCGAAGAACCCGCATTCCTTCAACTCCCTTTGCAGAGCAGTTATAAGCATTAGGACAACTCCGGCTGCACAGAGATGCCTGATGTGAGAACCCTCTACTTCACTCTGATCCTTCCTATTTGGATTAATGACAGCTACGGCGTTTGGAAGAGTATCATGAACCTGAGCATGATGATCCACTACTATAAAATCTATCCCTGCAAGCTTCGCTTTCTCAACTTCATCGATGGCGCCGATGCCGGTATCTACCGTAATTATGAGGGTGACACCGTTCTCGATCGCCATATCTAGAAACTTCTCACTGAACCCATAGCCATCGGCAAATCTGTTAGGGAGGTGGCATATCGGTTGAAGCCCGACTGCAGAAAGGTACCTAGCCAGCAGATACGTAGATGTGATGCCATCGACGTCGTAGTCTCCAAAGATCATAACCTTCTCTGGAAAACCTCCACAATCAGTTTCTTGCTGCGTCGATCCGGTGCTCGAATGCTCATGTACGTCTGTGTACGCTCCGCTTCTCCGCTCCGTGTCTCCTAGCAATAATCCTGATTCTGGAGGTTTTGATTGTAATCCATAATCAGCTTCCTGCTGCGTAGATCCGGTGCCCTCCATACACCGCGTGTCTCTTAGCAATAACTCTGATTCTGAAGGTTTGTGTGAGAGGATTGCCTTTCTCAATCTCCTAACCCCCTCCCCCATGTCTAAGAATAACGATGGGTCTGGGATGGTGTTCTTCAGTTTCGCATCGAGAAACTTGCTTATCTCAGAGCAATCTGAAAAGCCTCTGTTGAGGAGTACGTTAGCGACGAGATCTGATATTCCAATTGTCCTTGTGATTTCCATAATTTTTTCCGAATCGTTTTCTATGAAGTTCCAAACTTTGCCAGAGAGAGAAGTTTCGGTAGACATTAACGTTCCCCGATTACCTTGATTTCCTCCTCGAGCAACACTCCGGTCTCCTCGAGAACCCTCTTCTTTATGATGGTGATTAATTCAACGAAGTCCGATGCTTTCGCGCAGCCGGTGTTGATTAGGAAGTTACAGTGCTTGCTGGACACTGCAGCTCCACCGACTGATAGTGTATCACAGCCCGCTTCCTTTATCAAGGCCCATGCTTTCTTTTCTGGAGGATTTTTAAATGTGCTCCCACAGGTCGCGCACCGTGTCGGCTGGGTATCCACCCTCTTCGCAGTAGCATTCATGATGGTTGCTTCAAGAGCTTTCTTCGAGGCGCGGTTGGCTCTAAACATGGTGGTTGTTGCTATGAGGCCTGCAGGAATATTCCCATTTCGGTACTGCATGTTCAGCATGCTGTTAGTTATGAAACTTTCGTTTCCATCATAATCTAGGAAGAGGGCGGCTATAAAAGCGTTAGCTATCTCAAACCCCGGAACTCCGGCGTTCATGGCGATTGCGCCACCGATAGTACCAGGAATCCCGCACAGCTTCTCGCATGATGATAGAGAACGCTCTACAGATTTATTGATGAATTGCGATAGCTGCGCTCCGGCATCCACCACCGCCTCCTCGACCAAAATCTCAATCCTGTTCATGTATTTCGAGAGGTTGATGACGCAGCCCCGAATCCCCCCATCTAGGATGATCGTGTTCGACGTGTTACCGATAACAGTAACCTGGAGGCCACTTGGTCTGTTACGCAGGAAGCCTGCCAGATCCTCTTTATCCTTTGGGTAAAACAAAACATCGCACTTGCCACCGACTTTGAGGAATGAGGATTCTCCGATGGGGTAGTCAATGAGGTAGTCTCCGCGTACTTCTGGAAGATTATGCAGCATTTTGGATTTCTGTTTTCAGCAGCTCGAGCGCCCTTTTGAGTGTCTCATTTTCGAACGGTTCATCGATCTTGCAGACCTGTATGTCGAGGCGGAGATTATGATTATCCCTAGCTGCGTCGGGATCCCTTGCTATCGAAGTGACGTGCTTGAAGATTAACTCCACATCATTCACACCGGTCAGGCGGTGAATCCCCTGCACAATCTTATCTGATTGACACTTGACCATAATGGCGGCGGCTCCCAGCATGTTTGCGGTCACGAATAGCTTATCCTTCCCGATATACCTTGCGTTACGAAACGAGGTAATCTCCGAAAGCTGCGGACCAACTGCCGCACTCCATCTCGATGCAAGCACCAGGTGAATGGCGACAATCCCATGATTCCGACTAACGATCTTGCCGACTACGGCAGCTACCTGCTTCACGTGTACATGTATGCTCCCTATGTGGCTGATGACCTGATAGTAGCAAAAAAGCAAAATGTGCGCATCAAAAAATTTAGCCCATCCTGAAGGATCAATCCTGTGCTCGGATGCTCATGTACATCTCTATACGCCCCTCTATGTTCTACCAGAAGGTCCGTGTGTGCGTGTACGGGGGGCGACGGCCCTGCAGCGGAGCTGCAGAGTGCGCCTCACAGGCGAGCCTGCAAAACTTCGTTTTGCGGCCGTCGCCCCCCGTTCCGAAGCTGAACCCTCAATCCATCATCACCAAACAAAATAATTTCATCCGTTAACTACTTTTTAACCTTTCACATGCTAACCTACTTATAGAATCTTATATCCTCTAAGGGGAGGAAACACGTGAAAAGCAAACTTGTAACATCAACACTCATTCTAGGACTAATAGCCTGTGAGGCCTGGAGTTCTAGAGAGAGAGAGAGAGAGAGGTTGAAACTCCTGTAGTTAGCAGAGCAGCACCTCAATTAAGTACGGTGCTGGGCGGTCTTGCAACTCAAACCACAAAATTAAACACAATCAGCAAGGACATAGGCAGCATAGCGGTTGCCATAAGCGGCAGCCATGATCCCGTAACTGAGGGGTTGAAGCAGAGGGTAGAGGCTCTTGAGGAGTTGGTCGGCCACCCGGCCATAGTCCAGGAACCCGAGGTGGTAGCCGGAGAGGAAGACGTTGGCGAGCCCGGTGAGGAAGGCCCTGTCGTAGTAGCAACTCCTCCAACCATAATACCAGCCACCGGGATATACCTCCACATCGAGAATCTCCTCTGTCCGTACATAGAGCAGCAGCGACTTAGGTGGGATCTCAAGGAATGGGCTCAGCTGCCAGATTGGATGGTCGAGACGATAGCAACTACTCTGTGTGGCAAACGCATAGCAATTGAGAGATATGGGGATAGAAGCATCCCACGCGATGAGCCATATAGTAAGATGAGATGGACGCTATATGCTGAACTAACGTACACTCCCACCGATAGGATAGTGTGCATAAGCTGCATAGACTGGGAAGCTGCTTACGCGATCGGGTACGGACGGACACTCGCAGGTAACATTTGTGAACTCGGCACTCCCAGGACAAATCTCATCATGACATTCTACCTGAAGTATGCCTACACACTACATGTTGGTATGACCAAGGATGTAGACACATTACCCGATGCAGACGACGAACTCGTAGCCGCACTGAATGTACGCAGTGGCTTCATCCCACAGACGGATCCTACCCCAGACCGCACTGCGCGTATCCCAAAACAATACGCGTACTACAAGAAAAATCCGACGCTTGGTCCAGCCTTCCTGAAGATAGACGTACTACCAGAGAGCGAAGCATAATCCTCACCACATCAGAGGGAGGGGGCCTTTGCGCTACTCCCTCTATCAAGCGCGTAAGAGCCATCACCACCTTCATCCTGCTAATGACGCGGAGCAAGGAAACTGAATACGAAGAGGGCTATTGTACCACAGCGATGAAATATGTATAATCTACATGTGCTCTGAGTGTGCTCCGGCGGGCGTAGTTCAATGGTAGAACACAAGCTTCCCAAGCTTGCAGCGTGGGTCCGATTCCCATCGCCCGCTCCAGATTGAGGCAGAATGTATCATTTTGATTGCAAGGTGATTGTGAGGCATGCGGCTCTTTTCGTGGTGTGTATAATCTCAAGTCTTTTGAACTACTATGTCATCCAGGTGACGGCTCCTTACTTTCCATCGCTTACCATGATACCCATTGTGCTAATGACATTGCTTAATCGTGAGTTCCCGATAACGTTCCTCGTGATACTTGGGGTATTGGATGATGCGATGTGTAACGCACCACTTGGGCTGTCAGCGTTGATATACTCGGCTGTGCGGATAGTTGTACGCCCACCAAAGAGATTACAGCCTTTCTAATAGCGAAGCCAGCCAGGCTTTGGTAGTCCGCGCGTCTGCACGAGTGCCCAATGTGGTTAGGCAAGCCTTGGAGTAGCGAGTCTTTGAAGTGCTATGGTTTGCCTGTGCCATGACATTATGCTAGTGGATGGGGTGCCTGCTATCTTGCTTCCAGATTGAACATTACGCATCACACCTGACTGTGCTGCAACAGTTACATTATCACCGATTGTTAGATGCCCAGCTATCCCGACCTGCCCACCAAGGACACATGCATTTCCAAGCTTAGTACTCCCTGCAATCCCTGTTTGAGCGGCAATTACACAATAGCTTCCTACCGTTACGTTATGTGCTATGTGAACTAGGTTATCTATCCTAGTGTTACTCCCTATAACCGTATCAGATAGACTACCTCTGTCGATTGTGCAATTCGCCCCTATCATGACGTTATCACCTATGATCACCGTGCCTATATGCCGGATATCAGTCGGCCCAGCTTTTCCAATATGAAATCCGAATCCAGGTTGCCCAATCCTAGCTCCAGCTTTGATATGGGCGTCCCTACCGATCGTTGCGAACCCGATTGTAACATTCGAACATATGTATGAATTCTCCCCTATCTCAACGCCACGCATGATAACCGTGTTCTCACCTATGAATGTTCCAGATTTGATAATCGCATCGTCGGAGATCACGACGAAATCAGAGATGTAACATCCATCCTCAATAGCAGCGCTTTTTGCTATCGAGGCCTTCTTGGATATATAACCCTTTCTCTCAGAATCCCTCACAGTGTAAAACTGGTTGAGTATGGTTACATATGCAAGGTGTGGATCATCAACAATAATCGTAATCACCGATCGCAGCGGAACGAGGTGAGCATGCTCCCGAGAGATGAGGCAGGCTCCAGCTTTTGTCGCAGCTAACACATCCGCGTATTTTGGGTTATGGAAGAATGTGATGTCTGAGTTGCTTGCCTTATCGATAGGGGCTACATTCTCAATTCTCTTTAGCGATGGGCAGCCGGCTGGGACACTCGTGTTTAGCAGCCTGCAGATATCGACAATCGTCAGGTATGGCTTCTTGCTGTAAAACCTCTGATCTACCATTTGCGCACCTCCTCCAAATTTATCTCCGGCAATATCTCATCGAGCTTTTTGATCACGATGTCTGTGATATCAACCTCATGTGTGTGGTAGAAGATAGACAGCATATCTCTGCTCAATTTGTTTACGACAATATCCACGTTCATCGATTTTGCGATGGATTGTACCGTGCTCAAAACCTCTTTCTGAATGCGGTCTGCAAGCTTCGCCTCTAGGTTGCGGACATCCTGGATCGCCGCGTTGTATTTCGCTGACTCTGCAGACCACTTCGCCTCTATCTTCGATATCTCCTTGTCCCTCTGCTTTTGCGATAGCTTGCTGTTGTTTTTGACAGCCTCATATTCCTTCTTCATCGCATTCTCAGAATCGCGTATCTTAGCAAAGACGTCTGAGAACATACTGGCTATCTTCTCGTGAGCAGAGAAGCACTTAGCGGTTGCCTTTAGCTTCCCACCATCTACCACAGCCACACTTACTGCTCCCCTCTTATCGTTCCCTAACTCTCTATCATGGGTACAAACAACAAACGCCGTCGCTATACCCACGATAATAACGAAAGCCCAAATTGCCGCGATGAATCTCTTCGTCATCTGATCGCTAAGATGCCGCCTAAAACAGTCACGTGTATCGTACTACTTATTCACGGCACATGCATGAGAATTTTTCATGGTGTGGGCATAGCTGAATTTTCATGAAGGTGGGAAGTGGGAGCATAGATTTTTGCGTGGCAAGTCTGATACAATTGCTGATGTTCGTGGAATTGACTGCATCAAGTGAAGAGGTTACTCGCCTGCTTTCTGGCCTGTGTTTTGTGTTCATCCTGCCTGGAAGTACCAAGCCGTAGATTGCCGATGATCGTGGGAATCAGTGGGCTTACTTTGACGGACAAGGAAAGAGCCTACCTGCGTAGGTATCGCCCTGTCGGGGTGATATTGTTCAAAAACAATTGTGAGAGCGAAGCGCAGGTTAAGAGGTTGTCTGCTCAGCTTAAAGAGTGTGGATGCCTAGTGGCAATCGATATCGAAGGACGGACCGTAAATCGGTTGTCTCGATTTTTCCCGCTCTACAAAAATCAGAGAGACTTCGAATTTTCAGATCCTAAGGATGTGTATGCCTACTTCTCGATGGTAGCGCGATACGCCAAAACCCTAGGGATCGATATCATTCTAACACCGGTAACCGATGTATCAGAAGCATCAAATCGAGCAGCTGAAATTGGCCCAAGGAGCTTCTCAAATAATCCCGATATCGTTTCGAGACTGGCTTTTGAAGCTGTTACTGCTCTCCAGGACAATGGCATAACTCCAGTAATCAAGCACCTTCCAGGCCATGGGAAAGCTGAAGTAGATAGCCACAAGGTTCTACCATCCGTGACAGCGAGCATAAAGGATGATATTGCTGCCAATAGCAAGCTCATCGAAAAGCTAAAGGCAACTGGTAGGCGAATCCCCCCATGCATCGTCGCACACGTTGCATATCAGTCGTACGGAGAAAGTTTACCAGCTACACTGTCTCCACATATGATATCGATTGTGAGAGGGGAAGCAGGTATAGGGGATGGAGTAATCTTGTCGGATTGTATTTGCATGGGAGCCTTGCAAAGCTTTGCTAACGTGGCGGATATGTCATACGCTGCCGGTGTCGATATCCTCATATACAGCATGCCTATCGAAGAAATTGTCGCGACTCACGCGTCGATGCTAAATGGGAGGCATCTCGCAACAGAGAAGTACAAGCTGCTTGCCCCGGGCTAGGTGCTGCACTCCGTCATCGAACCACACACATAATCCTGGTGGGCCACTGTTGTTAGATGGTATTATCCTACCAAGCTTACATAAAAGGTTTCTGATTGATGGCTGGGTTTAAGCATGCACTAGATGTGACAAGAGAGCAAGATTTTTCGGCGTGGTACCAGGCTGTAGTGACTGGTGCCGACCTAGCAGAGAACTCGACGATCAGGGGCTGCATGGTGATCAAGCCGTATGGGTTTGCAATATGGGAATTGATGCAAAAGATTCTAGATGATAAGTTCAAGGAGCATGACCACGTCAACGCATACTTCCCACTGTTCATCCCTCTGGATCTCTTCGAGAAGGAGGCTGAGCATGTAGCTGGGTTCGCTAAAGAGATGGCTATCGTAACTCATCATAGGGTTGAGCATAGGGATGGGAAGCTCGTTCCAACCTCTCCTCTTGAGACTCCTCTTGCCGTCAGGCCAACGTCAGAGTTAATCATAGGTGAGTCGATGGCGCGCTGGGTGAAATCATACAGGGACCTCCCTCTTCTGGTGAATCAATGGTGCAACGTCGTCAGGTGGGAAATGAGGACCAGGTTGTTCCTGAGGACCACTGAATTCCTGTGGCAGGAAGGGCACACCGCTCACGAGACTGAAGAGGAGGCCAGAGCAGAGACGCTTCTGATGCACGGTGTATATAAGTGGTTCATATGTGATATCCTCAAGATGTTCGGCATCCCCGGCCAGAAACCAGAGTATGATAAATTCGCTGGGGCTGTAGATACGTATACTATCGAGGCAATGATGCAGGATGGGAAGGCACTGCAGTCAGCCACCAGCCATTACCTTGGACAGAATTTCTCGAAGGCAGTTGGGATAACATTTCAAGGTCGAGATGAACGTCTATGCCATGCACATACAACATCGTGGGGGATTTCAACGAGGGTGATTGGGGGGCTCATTATGAGTCACTCCGATGATGATGGGCTGAACCTCCCATCGGCCGTCGCTCCGTACCATGTTGTGATCATCCCAATTGTGAGAGACAGTGCTGATTCAGCCGATATCATGGAGTATTGCACTTCTCTCAAGAAGGAGCTCTCTCAGAAATCCATCAGAGCGTTTGTCGATCGGAAGGAAATCTCACCACAAAATAAGAAGTGGGATTACGTGAGGAAGGGAGTGCCGTTGATTCTGGAGATCGGTCAAAGAGAGGTTAATGATGAGCTTGTGTGCTGCACCACCAGAACTACACTTGAGAAAGGTAGTATGTCTAGGAGTGAGTTCGTGAACCGTGTTGCTAGCATGGTACTAGAGCACGACGAGACCCTCCAGAAAAGGTGCGAGGATAATTGCAAGCGCAGACTCAATAGCTCTGTAAAGACCCTTGGCGAAATGAAGGAATTTTTCGCTGGAAGCGGCAATGGGTTTGTCGTTGCCAAATTCAACCCAACCGTTACGGATGTGAGCGCCCTGGATGAAATGGCAGTATCAGTACGCTGCATCCCAACCCAGCAGTCCAACACAGTAGGCAAGTGCATCATCACAGGAACGGAAACCGAAACAGATGCAGTGTTTGCAAAAAGCTACTAGGTGGCGTAGGTCTGCCAGAGGAAGCAGCTGGTGGGCCGCTTCCTCTGTGGTGTTGGGGTTATTCTCAGCTTCGTGGGATTATCTCGATCCTCATGAAGGCACCAGGTCCGTTCGCTACCGCGTCGGTTTGGTAGTTGGCACTCCTGTTCGAAATCTTCTTTACAGTCGCTATGGTTGGGTTGGTTGTAGTTCCCTCGTCTAGGCTGATGGTTTTAAACGGAGTAGGGGTAGTTGGTTGATCATCACCATCCGCTGCTCTTCCCACATGAATGACCTGGCATTGCCCCGTTATGGCATTCATGATCGATTCCCTCACATTCAGGTCATCCTTGTTCGTTTGGGTATAGTACTGATCACCCGAGCCTGCATTGACAAGATAGCAGCGTTGGACTGTCCATGGTAGCTCGCCGCTCGTGCTGTATGCACAGGCTAATTGAGCGAGATGCTGATCGCTCATGTACTCTACATACATTGTTGATCTCATCGTCGTAGTGTGAGGCTCTCGCCCACTCCCGTATGTTTGGAACGAGAAGTTCTCATTCATCATGCGTGCGGCTATTACGGAACACAGCCACTCTGGGCACTGGACCCAGTCTTTTAGCAGCCATCTCAGTTGTTGCTGCTTCATAAATTGTTCAAGATTCATTGGGTTCTGCATCGACCAATTCGCCCCATAGCTGAGGCTACCGCCAACAACTTGAAGTGTGTCTTCTAATAGCTTAAAGACGGTCCTGGTTGGCTTTCCCCTACTTACAACTACAGGACTCTCTCTCTCTCTAGACCTTCCTCACTTTCACCGCTTCCATACACCTCTGCTACTCCTGTAACACATAGTGCTACCGTTAAACCTACTAATTTGCTTTTCATTAGGATTCCTCCCTTAAAGGTTAATCTTCTAGATATATGATACAGTGGGAAGGGTTACTATTTAGTTAACGGAAGAGATTATTTTTGCACATGGGCGTAAAAATAATTTACTGTTTTGATGGACTCCTATCTTTGGGTGAAAACTCTCAATACCACTTTTACGTGGTCCTTTGCACGTACATATGCTGGAGTGATAGGAGTGGATTAACCCATTCCTTCTCCTAACGGAGCTGCGGTGGTACTGATCTCATACCAGATCTCATAGATAATAAGACAGATAACTGACATAGCAGACAGATTGGATTGTCTGCGCTCTTAACCCAATCAGAAATTCACCCACACACTCTTCTAGATCCTGCAATCGCTTATATACCAGATTTTTTGAGACATTTACCAGGCTAGTTGATGAAGCTTGTTCAAGTACTAACTACAGTGGTATTGTACTCTGGATTCGCGCGCTTTCCAGGCATTATGACAGTGTGTGAATTCACGCCAATCAATCAGATAGGTAAATGTCTCGATGATGGACGGTCAAGATGGTATTACTACCCCATCATAATCAAACTACCTTCCCCCATATCAGAGGCTATCTATTCACTATCTTTATGAATGACACGACCTTCTTTACACTCGATATGCCTTTCACAGCGTCGATTACCAGTTGGCGTTCAGCGGCGCTCTTGGCGCTTCCTTTTATGTACACGACGCAATCAACGGTTTTGATTTTGTAGTTTATAGAGCTAACACCCTTGGTAGCTAGGAGGACAGTTTTGCATTTCGTCGTGAGCCATGTATCCTTCGCTATTTGTGCTGGTGTTAATTCCTGACCATACTTTAGGCAATTCTCAACGGCTTTCACGCCCTTTACTGCCCACGCCTCCTTTTCAGCTATGGTTACCCATTCTGGGTTAGAGACGATACCTGTCAGAATGACAACTCCCTCATCAACCATAACTGAGACTTCACTATAGAGCTTCTGGCTTACCTTGTACAGCCTACCACCTATGAGTGTGCCGAGCTTAGTATCTGTAATGCTGTCCCCAAGGTCTTTTTCACGAGCCGCTACGTATCCGCCACCAGCTACCCCACTGCCTATCAGTATCGGGACACACCCCGACGTAAGCCCAGCGGCCGACGTGATAGCTATAGCAATGCTAGCTGTACATAAATTCTTCGACTGGAAACGCATTCTCGATATGCTCGAATCTACCAACAGAATCGAAACATACCACATCTATGCGATAGCTTTCAAATAGTTCATCCCTTTCAGATGCGATAAACATCAGCGCGTTGGATATCCTTTTCCTCTGCCTGGAGGTAACGCAGGCCCTTGCATAATCGAGAGTTCTTCTCTGCTTCACTTCTACGGCGATGAGATCCCCATCCTTTTGAGCTAGGATATCGATTTCACCGTGCGCCGTTCTTACTCGTCTACCGAGAATCTTATAACCTTTGTCCTTGAGCATTTTCGCAGCACAGAACTCGGATGAGACTCCTTTTTCATACGTTGGGATTGCCCACACATTGCCAACTAAAGAGATATCGTTGCTCCTCGCTGTGTTCTGACTCTGCATCACGTTCATCACCATAGCACCAATACCACTACTATTATGATACCACATCACGCTACTTTTTTCAAGACTGCTTCTGCCCTATCGACAACATGCCTTGGGAATCCAGCGAGGAGAGCGACATTTAGCCCATACGATTTATCTGCGAATCCGTTTTCTATCTTGTGGAGGAAGACAATCTTGTTGTCCCACTCCTCGACCTTGACGGTCAGGAATTTGACATCTGGAACATCATCCTTAATTTTTACAAGCTCATGGTAATGGGTGGCAAACAGTGTTCTGGCTTTTATACGGTTTGCAATCTCCTCGATGACTGCCCATGCTATTGCGAGGCCATCGTACGTTGAAGTTCCACGTCCTATCTCATCAAGAATGATGAAGGAGTTATCGGTAGCCTGCTGGAGGATCGTAGCTGTCTCAACCATTTCCACCATGAAAGTTGAGCGGCCAGATGCTATATCATCCGATGCGCCAACCCTGCTAAATATCCTATCGACTACACCGATCTCTGCGTACTTCGCTGGAACGAATGAGCCGATCTGAGCCATGATTATGATTATTGCATTCTGACGGAGGAAGGTGCTTTTACCTCCCATATTCGGCCCAGTCAGTATGGAGACAGTTGCATCTTCCGACGCCTCGCAGTCATTCTCCACAAACTTCATCCCATCCGCCTTCATGAAAGTCTCAACGACTGGGTGTCTGCCACTACGTATATTCAGGACTTTCTTCGAGGTCAGCTCCGGCTTAACGTAATTATTCTCAACTGCTAGGAAGGCGAATGACGATATGAGATCTATGAACGATATCCAATCTGAGATCTTGCGAATCGCTTCATGCTCAGCGGCTACCATCTTTACTATCTCATCAAAGATTGCGAGCTCCCTTCTCCTCATATTAGATTCCGCCGAGTATATCTTATTGGCGGTTTCGACGAGCTCGTCTGATGTATACCTCATGCACGATGCTAGGGATTGTCTATGCACAAACCTATATGGGATCTTTGAGGCGAAGTTCGATGAGATCTCCACGAAGTATCCCAGCACCGCATTCTTCTTTATCTTCAGTGACTGGATTCCTGTCTCATTAACATACAGCCTCTGCATGTCATATATGAGGAGATCACCATTCTCGATGGCATAGATATATTCATCTAGCTCCTCGTCGTACCCTCTCCTTATGAAGCCACCATCTCTTGCTAGGACAGGCAGGGTGTCAGAAAGCGCCTTATCTAACTTACTGATAATCTTATCTGCTTTGTCGAATGAGAGATCTATGGAACCAAGCTCTGGGAATTGTGATATGTATGCTCCGATCTTCATTGCTTTCGATAGGGCAACTGAGACTCCCTTGAGATCCCTCGGGCCAGCCTTGTTCATTAGTATCCTCGAGATTACTCTTTCGATGTCGGGGAAGCCTGAAAGCTCATCCCTGATAATCCTAAGTGGCTCGCGGTTTTTAACGAAGAATTCTACATAGCCGAGGCGCGTGTTAATTTTCGATATGTTGTTTAGTGGTTCCATTAGCCAGCGAGAGAGCATCCTTGCTCCCTGCGACGTAATCGTTTTATCGATACTGTACAGCAGTGAGCACTTCCTATCTCCGCTATGAGCCTCCGTCAGCTCAAGGCTCTTCCTTGTGAAGTTATCGAGATACATACGTTCAGAGCTACTCACGTACTTAGGAAATAGCAAGCATACGTTATCTGACATATACACATCCGAGATGTACTCCACGACCTCCGATGCTGCTTCGATGATATGCTTCGATAGATTCCCAAATGCATCTATGAACTTCACACCGAAAAACTTTGCTAACCTACTGGAGGCTGTTTCTCCCATAAACTTAGCACTAGGAATCGCCCTTACGATTGACCTGTACTTATCGAGGTTATCTAGGATGTATCTCTTGGATAGGAGGTCATCCGGGCATATTATCTCGGATGGTTGGATCTTCGATAGGGCCGATAGTAGCTCGTTGGTTTGTATATCTTCCATCAGAAATTTACCGGTCGAGATATCTGCGTATGCTATCCCAAGCCTCTGATTAAATTCATTCGAGATCGCTAGGAGAAAGTTATTGCTCCTCTCACCAAGCATGGACTGCTCAATTATAGTACCCTGCGTTATGATCCTAGTAACCCTGCGCTCGACCATAGCCTTCCCACCACCTCTCTTCTTAGCTTCCTCTGGGGTTTCCATCTGCTCGCATATCGCTACCTTATGACCATTGTTCACTAGCTTTATTATGTACATTTCAGAGGCATGCCACGGCACTCCGCACATCGGTACTTTATGCCTGTTCGTTAGGACGAGGCCAAGTTCCTTAGATACGATCAGAGCGTCCTCCCCAAAGAGTTCATAAAAATCTCCAAGCCTGTACAAAAGCAAAGCATCTTGATGCTGCTCCTTAGTAGCTTTGTACTGCTGCATCATGGGTGTTAGGAATCTGGGATCACTCGTTATTGTCATCTTCAGACTTGTCACCGCTAAACGAGAAATCCTCTATGACTGCGCCAAACGTTGTCGCTATGTACTCTGTAAACTCCTGCACCACAACCTCCATAGTTGATGCAGACGATGTTACTGCAATTGTATCTACTCCATCTAGAACACATGAGTCAAACTCATTTTTGGAATCTATTAAGATTGCGTTTTTGGCTCCTGATGATATCGCCACCTCATGAAGCCTCTTTGCATTCGATGAGTGAGCAGAGCCAATCACTATAACAAGGTCTACGGATGCGGCTATCTTCCTTACCACTTCCTGTCTCTCCCTTGTAGCGTGGCATACATTGTCAGGTGATCCAGACTTAAGATGCGGAACCTTCTCGTACAACTTCTTGATGATCAGTTGGAGCTTCGCATAATCAAACGTCGTCTGGGTAAAGTACGATACGCCCTCCCCATCGAAACTTGGGAGTAGCTCAACATCAGCCTCACTCGAAACGACAAACACATCAGATGAGCCATTGGCAACGCCTATGAATGCTATCACCTCTGCGTGGGCCCTATCTCCGATGATGATGATCTTTTTCCCGAAGCAAACCTCCTTGGCGATTTCACATTGAATTGCCTTAACCACAGGACAGGTACCATCGATGATCGTCAACCCCATCTCCTCGGCTTTAGCAACTAAATGTGGTGGTACACCATGAGCAGAAAACATCACTACTCCCCCGTTTGGAACCTCGTCGAGAGAGGCAACCTTCACGACACCATGCTTCACCATACCACTCATAAATATCCTGTTGTGGATGATGTCCTCGGTAATGTAGAAGGTGCCATACAGCTTGGAGACCTGCTCCGCCATGTTAACTGTCCTATGTACACCGGAGCAAAATCCACGTGGAGATAGGAGGTAGCACCTGATAGACATATATAAGGCCCGCCGTGGCAAGTCTGACGTATACGCCAATATTATACCACCCGCAGCAACACGACCGTTACCTAAAAATACGCCCATGCGTTCTATAGAAGAGGATGGTTTTACATGGGAGGTCTAATATCCTCTAAAAGCCTGGGCCTTGCCTGGATTATCAATTTTCCACTGCATAAATCGTGCACGAAACTCATCATGTTTTTTGCCAGTGAGCGGATCGACGTATTCGGCAAGATCAATTACGTGTTGCAGTATAGCAATTTTTGTGGGATCATTAAGGGTCCCGGAAATGTTACCTCGCGAAAAGTGCATTTGATATGCCTGCAACATGAGGCGCCTTGCTGCCGCCTCTATGGTTTCGCCAGGCAAGCCGAGCATTTCGGATTCAATTATGGATTTGTCAGGCAAGTGGTACCCTATCACCTCCACAAGCGCAATATAGTCATCGTCCGTAAGCTCATTAAAATGGTCGAGATTTATCAGATGAGTTTCAGCAGGGAAATACCCAACCCCGAATTCTCTATGCGCCCTTTCGTAATCCCAGAGTGGCCCTATATCAACTTTTCTCCCAACAGCTATATCATGATGGGAGATAATATTCCATGGAGGGATCTGATATTTTTTAGCAAGGAACATGATCAGCATCATGCTGCTAAGAAACTGCTTTTCAGAAAATGGAAACCAAAAGAGGTTACTCCCTCGTACTTGCCTAGGAGCTCCAAACCCAGGGATTTTTTCGAATTGTCCTACAACGCCAGGTCCAATATGTTCTATGCCGATTGAGTATGGATTTAAGTTAGATAAATCCATCCAAGCGGATGCTCCGCAATGGCGTCCTGCAGCTGTTCTTGGATCCAGAGTCATGTATATTTCACCTCCCGGCCCTATCACGTAGTGCGTAGAAACACCGCGTGAGCGAAAGGCGCCTACCGTATGATAAAAATCACGAGTTACGGTGTAGTGCAAGATTATAAACTTTATCGGCCGATTCGCTTCCGGCTTAAGGCCGCTTTTAGTATACATCTCTTCCCATGAGTAGTACATCTCTCCTCTCTCGCTTGTGCAATCCTTGTTATCTAGGTGTGCCCATATAATTCTAACCTTAGGAGGCACATCGGGAATGGTTGCAGTTATCCGCCTAGAGGCCAGCTTACGAAAGGTTGAGTCCGGATGTATGATTTCATCAGGAATTATCTCGTCCGCAAAAAGCGTATCACTGGGAACTGCAGAGAACGAAAACCTAGAAAGTGGGCTATGGAAGATTGAGTCTGGATACGCCTTATCCGCTAAAGCTGCAGTAGATGTAAACGGCGAATAACGAAGGATTGAGTCTGGCTGCAGTTTGTACGCCCAAACCGCAGCAGACGTAAGCCTAGAAGGAAGATTCCCAGCTATAGCAGGTGAATCTTTTCCGTCGTGCTCGGAAGGTGTTTTACAAGTGTTCCCAGCAGGTGAACTAAAGTGTGAGGCAGCAAATTTACCACAAGCGATTGCGATAGCTATCGAAAATAAAGCGATACATTTTTTCACGGCGTTTCTGGTAATTTGAGGCACCTATCAGGCTAGTTGCTGAAGCTTGTTCAAGCGGCAAACACAGTGGCATTGTACACCGATCTTGCGGGCTTTTTAAGCATTATGGTTGGGCGAGAACTCGTGAGCTGTCTAATGTAACAATTTGTAACAATTGCACTGCAAACACAGAGGAGCAATCGCTATATAATTTATACACGAAGTGAGGTGTTTTAGTATGATGTACCGTCACGAGAGATATAGAGCAACCCTACGCTCTCCCATTGAGTTTAACGGTGTTGGGATTCACAGTGGTAAGCCAGTTAGAATGAGGGTGTGTCCTCTGTATTCTGACGGTGGGATTGTTTTTAAAAGAACTGATGTGAAGCAGGGAGAGCAGCTTATTGAGCTATCTCCTGAGAGCGTTGTAGATCCTGTGTTATGCACTCGTGTTGTTAATGGCGATGGGGTGTCTGTTGCGGTTGTTGAGCACCTGCTCGCCGCCTTTAGAATCTGTAGGATCACAGATGCAATGGTTGAGATAGATGGGGAAGAGGTCCCAGGGATGGACGGCTCAGCCGCTGTGTTCGTAAACAAGTTTAACGACACCGGATTAAAATATAGAAACTCCAAGGTTCCGGTCATTGCGGTTGCGAGACCGATTGTCGTACGGTCTGGTAATGGAGAGCTTTCCATAAGCCCCAGCAAGAAGTTCAGTGTTTCAGTTGAGCTTCAGTACGAAAGAGTCAGGGCAGTGGTTGGGAAGCACAATAGTCACTCCTTCAGCTTCGATGATGATCTATCCAACATAGCCGCTGCCAGAACATTCGGCTGGCTAGATGATTATCACCAGATACGAGCGCGAGGATTTGCACTTGGCTCCTCCGAGGAGAACACCATCGTAATTTTTGAAGATGGAGCAATTATGAATGCCGGCGGCCTCAGGCATGAAAAGGAGATCGTGATGCATAAATGCCTTGATCTCATCGGCGACCTGAGTGTCTTGGGATGCGACATCCTTGGGAGTATCAAAGCTGTGAATCCATCGCATGCTTTGAATAACCTTCTAATCACGGAGATTACCAAAAATTTTCGAGCACCTGAGAATGAGGAAGTAACTAGCCCCAGTGCTGTCTGCTCATATCTCTAAAGCCAAAACTTCTGGAAGGAAGACATCTAACTGATTAGCTGAAGACTCTCGAAAACTCAATGATCCAAGAAAACCCCTTGCTGTACAGAATCCCACTAAGTGAGGGAGCATGCAGCATAGTACGAATGTGATTACGCAGTAGTCCGTGCTGCCTTAGAAAAAAGCCTGAAAAAGTTATCGGTCGTTATCTGTGCGATGTGATCAATCTCGACGTCTCTGACTTGGGCAGCACATTCAGCTACTAGGCTCACGAATGCTGGTTCATTCGGCTTCCCACGGTATGGTACTGGAGATAGGTAGGGACAGTCAGTTTCAATCAGCAGCCGATTAGCTGGAACATATTTCATGATCTCCCTCAAATCACCGGAGTTCTTAAACGTAACCACACCAGAGAATGAGATATAATGTCCGATATCCAGGATGGTAGCCGCATTCTCCTTAGTATCAGTGTAGCAGTGAAACACAGATGGCGGGATCTCATACTCAGACATAATCCCGAAGATATCACTGAAGCACTCACGAGCATGGATTATGTACGGCAATCCACAGTTGGTTGCCATCGAGAGCATATCCCTAAAAAGAGTTATCTGGTCAGGCTTCGATGTGGCATCCTCATAATGGTAGTCTAAGCCGACTTCCCCGATGGCGATGACCTTCTCTTTCTTGGAAAGCCCTATCAGCTCAGCTGTGTCGTAGCCATCTCCAAAATGCAGCGGATGGATTCCTACGGAACAGAATATGTTATCGAACCGCTCGGCAATCCCAATGTTCATCTCCATCGTTTTGGAATCGGTTCCAACACTCAGTATGTAGTCAACTCCGGCCAATCTAGCCAGCCGTAATTTATCATCAAGATTCTCGTAGATTTCGCTGTGGAACAGGTGCGCGTGCGAATCAACCAACCCGCTCATATATCATCGCGTATGTACTGACTCGTCGCTCCAATCGATTATACCAGATACCGCATCATCATTGTAGCGATCATTTCTGATTGCGGACAACCAGGGGTTAGCTTCTGTCTCATGGCTCGGAATGAATCCATCTGATCCATTTCATCTATGTCACTGATAGCATTGACTATCGCCTTCGCATTGCATGCGCTCTGGATCAATTCCGGTACGACACCACGGCCAAGAATAATATTTACGAGTGAAATAAATTTTACCTTTACAAGGGGCCTGATGATTGCGTACGATAAATATGACAGCTTGTAACATACGACCATCGGGCATGAGGAAAGTGCCAGGTGGAGTGTCGCTGTCCCGCTTGCAACAACCGCGGATCGAGCGCTTCTGTAGATCGCCATTTTTCTGGCCTCATCGGAAACTACCTCAATTTCACTGTCGCCAACAATTGATCTAACTAGAGGCTCGACGCTGCTGAGCGTCGGGATGACAACCCTATCAATATCAACGTGCTTCTCTCCTAGGTCTACGCCTCCTTGCATGGAGGCCGAAAGGAATTTAATGTTCTTTGCTGCCTCTAGAAATATCGGAAGATGCCTCTTGATCTCCTGTTCCCTGCTTCCAGGCATTAGTATCAGGATCGGCTTCTTTTGGGAGTCGCCTTCTGGAAACTCCTCCGCTGCAGGATGCCCGACGAATGTAGCCTGCAACCCATGCTTCGTAAAGTACTGAGGTTCAAACTCAAACAGTGTCAAGATGTGATCATATATCTTGGCTAGCGACTTTGCTCTTCCTGGACGCCAGGCCCAAACACTAGGGGCCACCAGATGCACAAGCTTAATCTCAGGCCTCATAGCTCTAATGCGCTTCGCAACTCTAAAGCAAAATTCAGGTGAATCGATCGTCAGCACGACACCTGGATTGGTACTAACAATATCCTCCACAGTCAGCTTGATCAATCTCATGATCTTGAAGATGCATGGGAGGGCCTCAGATATCCCGCCTACTGCTATCTCATTGATATCGAAAAGGCTGCGAAAGCCGAGGCTCTCCATCGAGGCTCCTCCGACGCCGGATACCTCTGCCCCTGGCAAAGCTCTAAGTACGCTAGCTCCTAGATTATCTCCCGATGCCTCACCGGCTATTATGTACAGCCTCTTCATATGATGAGGAACCTCTCATCTATGATCACTTCCCCCCTGCCAACATCGACATCTAGGATCGTAGTGCCGTTGAACTGAATGGTTCCCACCTTATCAGAATCATTAATGGTTACGTCCAGGAATGCCCCCGCACCGAAATCGAATGTCGCAGAAATCCTCCCTATCATTTTACCACTGTTTGCTACTGCAGCCATGCCAATCAGGCCTTCGAGGTAGTACTCATCATCTCCAATGACCGGGAAATCATCTAGGTATGCAAACAACTTCTTATCACGAAACGCCTCGGCAGAGGTCCTATCATAGCATGATGGCAGCTTAGCAACCAGCACTGTCTGAGACTTAATCTCTGGATTCAGCAGCTTTAGCTCAGTCCCATCCTCCAGGAAAATTCTTCTGATCGCCAGGAAGGACTTGGACGTTTCCGTAAAGGTCCGCACCCTAACTCCCCCCCTAACCCCGACGGGCTTAGTAATAACGCCTACGCAAACCATCCGAGACTTCTCCAACAAACCTCCATAATCAGTTTCTTGCTGCGTTGATCCGGTGCTTGAATGCTCATGTACGCCTGAGTACACTCCGCTTCAACTCTGATTCTGGAGGTTTGGAAGGAAGTCTATCAAAGTCCATCTACTACTGTTGTTCGGTGGCAGCAGCTTTTAGCCTTTCTTGAGCCTTCTTCTTTGGGGCAGATTTCTTCGGGGTAATCTTCTGAGCTGGCTGAGGAACAACGCCTGCGTGCGCCAGCAGCTTCTCGACACGCTCAGTTGTTTTTGCTCCCACTGAAAGCCAGTACTTGACTCGATCAACATTCACGACAAACCTGCCGTCCTTCCCGATCTCTATGAATGGATTGTAGGATCCGAGGCGCTCCACAAACCTACCATCCCTTGGAGAAGTGTTCTCCGCAACAATCAACTTGTAGAACGGCCTCTTCTTGGCCCCGCCTCTCGCTAACCTTATCCTCAAAGACATCTAATTCCTCTCTCGTAAAAACATGCACACACCACACAAGATCTAGACCATATTATACGCGATGCGTTAGGTCTTTAGGAAGCATAAAAGCTGTCCCGTCCAAACCATCTATTCACAGGATTAGGGGGGGAGATGGTTGGCAGAAGCGGCCCATCAGTACTTCCGCACCAGGAAGCCATCTATGATTTTCGGTTCTATCCAGGTGGAGGTCGGTGGGAGTTTGCCGCCGCTATCAACGATCTTTATGAAGTTCGTCATCGTCATATTGGGGACGAAAATTATGGCTGTGCCGCCTTTGTAGAGATCGAAGATTCTGCCGGCGTCGGATACATTAAGATTCCCTGGAACTGCAAATACCATATCGTCAGTCAGCTTCAGGGTCTCGTGGATGATGCTATCCCTCACCACATCATATATCGGCACAGTGTGATCGTAGGACTTCGGGATTAATTCATACATCTCCATCGTATCCAGCATCATCAATATCCCGCCCTCAGTCATGTGCTCTGTCGATGTTTTCCTCACTATGAAATTCGTTGCCAGCTCCGTTACCCAATTCCGGGGAAGTGCTCCCGTTATAACCCTGTGGAAGCTCTTCACGGTAATAGCACCTGAGTCGGTAATCGCCGCTACAATCCTTGCGTCTGCCTTCATCGAGCGCTTGTTGAACATGAGGAACCTGTGATTGCCGTCCGCGATGTATACCCTCTTTATGGCGGCCATCTCATTCTTGATATGCGTGATCGCAGAGTAGTCAGAGATCTTCCATAGCCTGTACCTCGTGCTGGCTACGCATGTATCGACATCCGGCCACCTGGCTATGTACCCACCTATCAGCTCGCTTATCGTGGGGCCATCGTTGTAAAAGGTTAGCACTGGATTGACCTGCATCTTGTGCTTGTTGAAGATATCACTGTATGTGTTCATCTTCATCTTATTAGTATCTTCGGTCGGACAGAAGATGGCGCGGTCGTTGTATTCTACCTCCCCCACTATCAGCGTGATCTCGCTCCCACTAGTAGCGGCCCGCAGTATATAGAAGCTTGCGTCTGCATCCATG
>JAIRZU010000048.1 GCA_031267075.1 Holosporales bacterium | reverse complement strand
CAAGGTTGCAGAGGAAGACCAAATGTTACAGCAAAAGCCTGGAAATGCTGAGGCTTAGTGTTCTGCTCGTGTTACACCGATTCAATGCTAGAAAAATATGTAGTTAGTTGTCAATCCCGAAAAATGTGTTACGATATGGGAGAGGCATGTAGGCGTCCAGAACCCCTACGACATCTGTCTCGAGCTTACTCACGATTGATCCGTTACAATCGATTATGCAGCTGATGCCGCTCAGATCGCCGCCACTAAAGTGTACCCCATAATCCACCGGATAACGCATTAGTACGAATGGACTACTCCCTGCAGACTGTCGAGTTTTTACCACCAAGCAGGAGTATATATTCGAAGATACCCTCCTCCCCTGGGCAGAAATCGAAATCTCCCAAATTGCTGTGGTCTGGCCACAAGTAAAAGCCACAACTTTCAGCGATCAGCGAAGAGCGCTGAAGGGCCCACAACCGAGGAGGGGTAGACCCCTGACTCTCGTCCATGGCAGGACTCCGTTCTAGCTCTCAGGGACATGGGGGAACCCCACAAACCGTGAGCTACGCCTGTCGAGGGTATGGCTTCACGGTAGGGTAACTGGGGTGGGGACTGCACCGCGATCCGGACTAGCCTTCCGGTGGTGTGGCGCTCGGGACCGTTACCTGGGAGACTATATGCGCTCGCCGGTTCCTCGTTCACGGGGTGGAGGTGGTTGCCGGGGAAGATGGTTTTGTCTATGTGGTCACTTTGCCCACCTGCCTGAGCATTTCGAGCATCGTGTTGCGGAGGTCGTGGATTGTCTCTTCGATGAGTTCAGCGTTTAACGGGCGCTGCTGTCACCGCACTCCGCGCCGTTTGCAGTTTGTTGGCTATACTTCCGCGCCATTGTCCCAGCGCTCCTACAGGCGTCCATCCCTCTTCGGCGCTGTCGATTGCGAGCTCGAGACTGGTTTGACTTCCGACCATCTCGGCGACTGTGTCCGCACCGTACTACCTCGCCAATTCGGTGTTTCCTATCCGCCTCAGTTCCTTACATACACCCTTGTGTCATTCTGTGGCGATCTGTGGGTTGACGGCTTTACGCGCCTCCGTCTCCGGCAGGGGGGCGTTCGCTCCAAGGGGGTCTACCGCAGATGCTACTGCTGCCGGCTCAATCAATTCACTATCACCTGCTCTTGTCCGGGAGGCGTCTACTGCCCGGGGGATTACTGTATGTGCCGCGACTGCCAGTAGTATCATTGCTCGTCTCCCCACTTCTATTTCTCTTACAATCATTATGTCTATGCTACCTGCTGTATCCGCATAAGACGGAGGTGTTAACTCTCTCCTCCTTCTTGGGATGGGGGTTGAGGATTTGGTAGCTTTTATATTCTCGGCTGGGTTTGGGCCCAGGTGTCTCGACCGTACGCGTCGACCGGAGTGGCCGGGAGCTTCCCTCTTACCTTGCGTACTCTGGGTTCGTGCCGTTGTATGCATCTGCGCTTCACCCGTTGACTCGCTCTTCGTCCTGCCTGTCCATCTCACGATACATTTTTACTTCGGTATTGGCCACGGTTTGGCAGAGGCTTCCGATCGATCGCTTGGCACTCTCCTGGGCGGCCTGCTTCTCTTCGTTACTGGCTTCGCCTGCTCTCTCCAAGGCGGTCACTGCTCCGCCAGCTTTTATGAGTATTTTTCCAGTTTGCTTCAACAGGAGCGCGTCCATGCTCGGGTTTTGGTACTCGCCCCGTTCGTCTATTATGGTTTGCACGGCACCGTTGGCTGAGCTCCGCAGCTGCTCTGAGGGGCTGGCCGGATGGTCGTCGCCAATGCCCTCGCTTGCCTCCGCCAATCGTCTGAGAAGCTTTTGTGTGCCGCGGCACATGTCGTCTACGACACTGGTATTGCTTGTCCCCTGCTGAGGTGTGGTCTCACTCTGTCCGCTCATGGCCTGTGGGACAAGTGCGGTGAGTGTTAGTGCTGCTATTATTCCTGTCGTCCGTTTCATATCTTCAAGTACTCTTACATATTATTGAGTCCACATAATATATTCTACTGCGAATTGAGTGAGTAATCAAGCGCCAACTATTATTGATATCGTCCATGTCGCTACCGGCATCATCGGTTTGAGGCTCCAATATCGGCTCAGTTACGCGGCCTTCCTTGACTTCGGGATACTCGCGGAGTAGAATATACTTAATACAATTACTGTGCGCAAGGAATATAATGAAGTTGAAAGTGATAGCGTTAATAGCGGTGATGGGGATGAGCACAGCGTGTTATTTGGGAGGATCAGATGCAGCTCAAGGAGCGGGAGTACTGAGCCAGAATGAGCAGCAAGAACGCCTACTGGAAATGATGAGAAGAAAGCTGGAGAACTACCAAAGAGAAGCCGAGGACGTCCCTCCCCAAAACATAGGACAACTGATACAAGATATGGAGAGGGGCATTGATGACACAGTAGGCCCGGACCCCACCCACATACTAGATCAAGTGGGTGGGAGAATCGCAATAGGCGTCCTCCAGCAATTCGAAACAAAAACACAGGATCTCCGGGAATGGCAGCAACAGCATCTGGAGGGGCGCACTCGAATGAGCATCGGGCGGCTCAAGTACATACTCGAGCGCATACCGGAGGACCAACGTGACGTGGAACTCCGAGAGCAGGCAGCCCGGTTGCGAATCAGCGCAGGGATGCTAGAAGACGCATGGGACGACGCCCAAGGAGACATTGAACGAATCCGAGTTCAACTTGAAGAGTACGACGCAGGACCGGAACAGTCAAACGACCTAGACCGAAACAGCTACATGCTGAGAGTCGCGCTGGACGGAGTGATCGACAGTATAATACCGAGCGAGTGGAACGGGCGGGGACGGAACCCCACCGACAACGAGATCCGGCACGCCACCGATAGAACCCTTGCCGAAATCGGTGTGGAAAACCCAACATACTGGCAGTACCACCACGCCATAGAGATGACACGCGAATACGTTCACCAAAAGCAGGCTGGTGGTCTCAGTGAAGAGTTACAAACACTCGTGAGAGAGGAGAAAGAACGCATCGCGAGAGAAGCAACAGAACAGCATAGGAGGCGAGTGGAAGCTGAAGAACGACAGAGGAGGCAAGGGCCGGTGCGTGGACCAAATAGACGCACCGGTCGCGTCATGGCCGATCGCCCTAAACCTCCCCCACACCCAATCACATATTGGCTGGAAATCCTGCAATCTTACGTCAACAACTCCTAGAGCACGCCCAGACCCACAGAATACTGGCCCTACGTGGCTCAGGGCGGCATCCCCGAACGTCCTTCCACCAACCGGACTCCCGGCCGCTACACAGCTGACCGCGGGACCTGAACAACCCCCTAAACAACAGCTAAAAAAGAGCGGGCAGATACCTGAATATGAGCCCATGGCTCCGAGTAACCAGACCCAGAAGAGTTACGCAGACCGTGAAGCCACGCCTGTTGAGGGAGGCGTAGCTACATAGTAGTGAGAGGGAGTCGGGTTATTGAGCCTCCCAGCTACCCCACAAATAATGGAGCTCGGGAGCAGGAGACATGTACACGCTCGGAATGGGGTTACATGGTTCTCCTCCTCTCTGCACTAAGTAGGCGTACTGGTTGTGTAGTTTCCCCATTAATGCCCAGGCACTTTTATAGTTTGCTTCCCAGGTGCACAGAGCCAGGGTGCTCCTTTCTACTTCGGGTGGACGGCTTGTTTGCTGGGCAACTACGCCCACTCTAATCATAGCATCGACGACTCGTCGAGTGTACACGCTTTTAACCTGGTAGTTGGCCCATCTCAGTGCATCTCTTTGGATGCCCATGAATTGCCATAGGGGGTCGGCATGTTGCGGCTCAGAGGATTCGGCCCGTGCCTGCTTTGCATCGGCACCGACGATCTCGGCTTCTCGGTTGATCGCTCTCGCATCCGGCTCTGCTGGATCAGGTTTCCTATTTCTAGGTTGCATGGGGCACTCGACTATAGCCCGTAGCTCCAGTTTGACGCTTTCCAGCTGTTCAGGCGTAAGTTCACTAGCATGGCAGTGCCCGTCGTACCAGTTGAGCTTCTCCATCATTCCACCGACCAACCTATATATGTCTCTCAGTGGGTAGCCCTCTACCAGGTCATCGGGGGGCTCCGGCTCAGTTGTTGCCTCGACTAGCGGCTCACTACTTGGTGGAGGGGCTCCCCGATCCTCAGGCAGAGCCCCACTCGCATAGCATACCGTGCTCATTGCTACTGCAGCTAATATTACTTTCGTCTTCATAATCTATCTCTATAAATCCAACCCATGCTTGTAATATGGTATCCGGGTGGGTGAGGTGGCGTCAAGACGGTTGTGGTGATGGCTAATCCGCGTCACCCAGGGCCTCCTGCTGCGATAATCTGACGGCTTCTGCCAGTTGGTCTAGCTCTTTGGCCAACCCCTGCCGGGCCTCCTCTTCGATTCCGGCAATTGCTTCGTCCAGCTCTGCCATTTGAGTTTCCCTCTGTATTCGCTCAGCTTCCCACCACATCTGCCCTATCTGGCCGTAAAGATCCTGGCCGAACATGGGTGGCGCTGGTGGTCCGGTGATCTGCGGATCTGGAGGGGGAGCAGGTGCCGGTGATGGGATTTGCTTTCGGTCGCTTTCTATTTCGGGTTTTGGAGGCGGTCGGAGTCTCATAGTTCCTGGAGGCGGTTGGTTTCTCATAATTCCTACAAGCGGGTCCATTGGTAGCAACTTTCCGGCATAGAAGCCGAGGTTATGCCCTGCTCGCTTTGCATCCCTGTCGAATGTTTCTACCGTGCTTTCGCCGTGTTGATCGATCATCTCTCGGGCTGTGGTTGCTACGCTCTCGGGAGTACACTGAAGCTTTGAAGCAGTATCGCGGATGACTCGCTCCGCATCTCCCAGTGTTTTGTCGGGGTGGTCTGCGCCGCGCCGGATTATTATGCGATGCAGCTCGTTTGCCGCTTTCCGCATGATACCGCCCACGGTTGTTGGCTGATCGATGGCGCGCGCAACCCTCAGTGCTTCCTCCCGATCCTGGGGTGGAATTCCTATATCTATGTATCGCTTGCTAGCCTGTATTACAGTTCGGGCAAGCATTTCGCACTCACTCTGGTGGAGTTGCAAGTAGACTATGTTCAGCATGTGGAGTGATGTGTAGCCTGGTAGTCCATGGCTTGTGAGGCACTCTCTGATACTCTCTGCTGTCTCTCGTGTCGCTATGCCCGCTGCTCTATGCAGTTGCGGGACTGTCCGTAGGTGGTGTGTTATATCTACCAGAGTTCCGTTCCATGGGTGTTCTTCCCGTGTTATTGGATCGTCCTCAGGATTGTTGGGATCCCCAGTGGCATTGTATGCCTCTAGCACATGCCGTTGTGCTTCCGGGCCCAGTTGGCGATAGATAACTCGGCAGTAGCCGGAGTGGGAACGATAAGGCAGCAGCTGTCTGCAGGTCGGGATAGCGGCCCTAAAGATCTCCAGTACCTCCGTGGGGTCCTGAGCATCGTTGATCCTTCTGCTAGTGCCAGCGATAAGCTCCCTTAGGGTTCCATGCCTGGTCGCGTCTGTCACTCCCCCTCTCATTGCTATCGTGGGACCATCCCGTTGGCATTCGGGTCCGGCAGTACTGTCCGGCTCCTGTATCGTTGCCCTGAGGATTAGTGTCGCTCCATCACTCAGATGCGGTATCAGAGAGTCTTGTAAGCCTATACTTTGTAGTGCTAATCTTGCCCAGTCCTCATACTCGCTGTCGAGGTCCGCAGGTCGTTGCGTCATCCCGCCCTTCAGGTCTTGTACGATCCACCGCCTCCATTCTACGATTCTTCTGATGAAGGCTCTTTGGCCACTTGTCCACTGATTAAACGGTACCGCGAGGAGTGCAGGACAAGCGCTTGCAAGGGCGCTATACTCCCGCGGTGTTAGTTCGGGATCTGCAGCTAGGGCAGTGAGAAGCTCCATATTTCCATCATACCCTCGCAAGGCGCTCTCGTTAGGTTTAGGCTCCTTGAGCATATCCATAATTTCGTCGACTTGCCGTTGCAGCTGCCACTGTTCGTTCGGTCGCACATTTACCCCACTCCCATGACATACTGCACTCATTACTACCATCGCCAGTACCGTTACCTTCTTCATCATATCTCCCATATACAGTATCCGCAACTATGCATAGTATATTTGAGTATGGGGCGGAGGTTAAGAGGATCCTGCGTTGGCGGTTCAACTTTCCACACGACATGGAGAGACCCCACAACCGTGAAGCCACACCTGTTTAGGGAGTGGCCGTATAGTAAGGTTGCATTATTGGAGTTCATCGTCAGTGTCCCACCTGTGGTCCGCGTCCAACATGTCGCCGTGGAGTGCTGCAGTTTTTCCCCTCAGTTCCTTGATTTTGTCCTCCACGTCCTGTGTGGCTTGATTCCTCCTCTTCCTGGCCGCTTCGCGATTTTCGTGGTGTTCCATGCCTGCCTGTTTGCCGCCTATGATTGCCCGCGTCCCGTCGATGGTTGTTTGCATCGTGCTGACGGCTGTCTGCATCTCAGCAAGTGCTGTGCACAGTGCTGGGTAATGGTCTTCCAGGGCTTTCACCAGCTCTGTTCGTGTGATGCTTAACCGCACTCGGTATGCTCCGGGGATTTCTTCCTCGAGGGCTTCTGTGTATGGAGTTACGCACTCGGTTACACTTGGTATTTGCAACCGGACGATGTTTCGCAGTGACTCAGCGTTTGACTGTTCGTCGAGGTTGAGGAGCACGTCCGTTAACCGGCATGCTACCTGACGTAGGTCTTCGTACCGCTGAGTCAGGTCCGCCTCAGACATCCTGGTCGTTCCTTGCGGGCTGGCTTCCCCACTTGTGGAGTCCGTGCGGCTGGTTTCTGGTTTTTGCTGAGAAGCTAGGGTGCGTGGGGTGGTAGCAGTGAGTGTCACTACTGCTAGCAGTATTATCGCTTGCTCCTTCATTTCTATTCCTATTGTGAATTGTTGAGTCTACGTTGTGAATTATACTACGAGATGGATGAGGAAGTCAATGCTCTTCAAGAATGTCGATTGTCTCCTCAACCAGAAGCCACACCTGTTTAGGGAGTGGCTACATGGTTGAGGAGATGGGCTATTGTGGTGGACGCAGCGTTGCAATCAGGGCAGCTCTCCGTCGGTGTGGCTCTCGGGGCTGTCACCAGGAAGACTATCTGCATCCTCGGTTCCTTGCTCTCGGGGCGGCGTTTTGGCCATGCGGTCTTTTTTGTTCACGTCGTCGAGCATTTCGTACACTGCATCGTAGAGGTCGGAGGTTGCCGCTCTGATGGTTTCGGCATCAGGAGATGTTGCTGCGATCGCACTCTGAGCCGCTTGCAGTTTGTTGTTAATTTTTTCGTACCATTGCTCCAGCACTTCCCCAGGTACCAAACCATCCCTAACGCTCGCGACTGCGAATGAGAGACAGGCACAACATCCGTGCATTGCGGCTTCGTCTGCTTTGGGACCATCACATGGGGTGATTCTCCCTATCTGCTCCAGTCTCTCACGTATACCCTTGTACAGCCAGATCATGCTACCGGGCTCGGCATTTCGAAAGGCTTCTCCTGTAAAGTAGGCGTCTGCTCCTGGGGTGATTACTGCACACGCTGTTACCGCTAACAGTATCGCTGCTTGTTTCTTCATTTCTGTTCCTTTTCGTAAACTGTTGAGTTTGTGTTGCGTATTATATAGTACTGTGGGTGGTGAGGTCAATGCCCTTTTAGATCAACAATGATTGCTTCAGCCTTGTAGCCACACCACTTGAGGGAGACGCTGCTGTTTGGTCCTGGGGGGGGGGAGTTATTAATACCCCTGTTTAGCCCAGGCCGCCCATAGCTTTTCCTCCTCCGTTCCATCGGGTGAGTCCAGTCCTTGAAACCCAAGGAAGGGGTCGTCGTTGGTTGGGGGGACCGGCACACTAGGCGCGACGACTAGGGCCGGGGGTTCCTGCATCGGGACGTGAGGGACACTGAGTTCTGGGAGGCTCTGCGTGAGGTTGCGATTAGTTGGCCATTGTGCATGGTTGGGTGGATGCTCGAGTATGTACAGTAGCAGTGTGAGTGTTATTGCATCTCGGTTGCGCCTCTGGAAGCTGGTAGTGCTTATCCCCAATTGACCTGCCATCTTGACGAGTGCGTCTGTTTGGTCGCTCTCGACAGGTAGGACACGGACGATTAGCTTTCTGCCATCACCCGGTGATATCCCCAGCCTCCTAAAGCACTGGTTGATCGTATCCGTACTATCCCTGTAGCTCTCCGCGGCGCTCTGACTCTTTTGCCCAGCTCGGTTTGTTGGAGCCGGTGTATCTTCCGAGCTTGAGCTTGCAAGGATCACTTGCCTCATCCTGGCTTGCCCACCATAGGTAAGCCGTGGTATTCGCATCGCACCCGCCATTCCAGTCATGAGTACTAGCGTCAGTAATCTCTTCATTCTCCGCTACCCCTATCCTGTGGCCCATGCCTAATTCTGCCATAATAAATTGTAAGACACAACGGTATTATGAAACACATCTTCTGCTCTCCCTATGAACCTGGTAACTTTGTTACTATCTCGATAGCCTCTCCTGATCAGGATGCAGATATGGTCCTGTCGCCCCCACCAGAATCAGTCCCCTTTCCTAATCACGAGTGCTTTGATGGCGTCGAAGTTCACGACGTCGCCACCGACCCTCTTTGTAGCGTAGAACTCAACGAATGGTTTAGATCCGTATGGGTCTTTCAGGATGTTGATACTTGGTTTCTCAGCTATCTGATAACCTTCATACAGGTTTGCAAACAGTACTGGAACGCACATATCATCCCCTGAGTCGATCCGCGGCATAACATCGCACAGTACGACAGGGTAGCCGAGTAGAGTATCCGGGACTCCATGGGCTATCGAATTCTGCCACAGGAACCTTCCTGTAGTTTCATCGCGAAGCGTCCTAATCAGTGATGCTGCATTACGCGACATGAGCCATACAGCTCCTCCAAGGTACTTCGTTGGCATCTTCTCCATCAGCTCCACTATCTTAGTGTGGTCACTGATTGTCCTTCCTGCATCGACTCCCTCGATAGTCCTCGTGGAAGCTTCATAGGATTCTCCATCGGTGGATATATCATATTTCAGGATGCCTTTAGGCCTGGAGACTCCGTCCCCAAATAGAAATGCTTCATTTTCAGATGCCGCCATCTGGATTGTAATTTTCTCATTTATAAACTCCTCGACGTTGGCGGTATGGTCTTCGAGGAGGGTGTGTGCGACTCTAGGCTTAGCATAGAGCTGGTGTAAGTAGATTGAAATTTTCGAGATTGACGAGATGTTATCGTATTTGATGAGCTCGTCTGTGATCCATCCTGAGGATTCAGAATCCTTCGTATCGACGACTACATCGAGTCTATCGCCGGATGTTAACGTAACTTTTGCAAGCCTTCTAATCGGGCTTAATGTGTTGATTTTTGAAGTTATAGAATGCGCAATGGCAGTCGGAAGATCAACGGTTTCACTCTTTTCGCTTTCGCTTTTCAGGAATGCGCTGAACTTCTTAAGATCAAAAGGATTTTCGGGCAACATAGGCCTCAATTCATTTATGTTCATAGTTTTTCCCCTTTCGGTTAAATGGTTTTAAATTTTAAACTTTTTGTTTGTGATCGGAAAATGTATGATAGTGTCGTTAGGTGAGGTCGCATAGCTCAGTTGGTAGAGCACCGCGTTCACATCGCGGTTGTCACAGGTTCGAGTCCTGTTGCGACCACCATCTCACTTCTTCTCTCTCCGATCCTCTATCAGGTTACCCCGCCCCTTCAACCTGTTGCAAATTATTTTTACGCCCATGTGGATATTTTTACGCCCATGTTTGGGGTAGCCGTGAGGGGCCTATGATAGATGGCTCCAGAGGCCTCGAGACAACTCTCCTCTTGACTTCCATTCCCTACTCGAATATAATATACATAATTACGGATACCGTATATGAGAGATATGATGAAGAAGATAACGATACTGGCGATGGTAGTGATGAGCGCGGTGAGTCATGGGAGTAGGCCGGAGCCTGGGGATAGCGGACGCGTGCCGGTACCTCCGCCGCCGGCTCAGAGCGAGCCTGTTATCCCCACGAATGGACTGATACCAGATGGTGCTGGTGTAGTGACGAACGCGGTGAGTCATGAGAGTAGGCTGAGGCCTATTGCATGTATTGCTCACTACATTCCACCTCCGCCTCAGAGCGAGTCTGCTAGCCTCACGAATGAACTGATACTGCGTGCAGAGAACCCCGAGGACGTACTGAGAGTCTTTAGGGACGCCGTAAATTCCTACGGGCCGAATCCCAGACGGTGTCCCACCACACTCGTTAGTCGAAATATATACCACAGCCTAGACCCTGAAGCCCAAGAGGCTGTACTAGCAGCGTACGAAAATCAGAGGGACAGAAGCCACCCTGAGAACGACCCAATACTGCTGGACTACCATCCACTAAACTACACATGGAATTCACTATATTACTGTCTGCAAGCAAATTTAAGGGACCCATGCGTAGATGAGATAGGCCAGCAAGCAGGTAATATCAGTAAGCGCCTCCAATCGCTCGTACCAATGCACTACACACCACTAGATGTCCTGAGAATAAGCCTTACACAGCTCGAGCCTCGTCTCTGGAGAGCCTTGGCACAGGCGGTCATAGCTGCCAACAGAAAGGGTGTGGATATAGGAATCCCACCCGAGTCTCGGGAAGAAGCGCTTGGAATCGCAGCAAAGGTAGCCCATCCAACTGACCCAGACAGCATCATACCCAACGCAGCCGCTGACATACACAAACTGGCATTGTGGTACCCAGACGCGGAAGCCCAAAAGGTTGTAGCAACAGCACAACAAATCCTCAATGATGCAGCATCGAAAGCACGGTGCGACCCCAGGGACGTAGCCGCTACCATCTCGCAGTTGTATGGGCCATACAGCGGCGTAAGGTGGGCCGAAAGGCTCGACGAGCACGCATGGGCCGCAGGTATTGACCTTGGCTTCTCCACAGGAACACCGATACAAACAACCAGGGAACCACCACAAGCCCCCTCTGAAACACACCCTGAAGAGTCCGCCGAAACCGGAGGTCAATAAAACCACAACTCCCCTCTTGACTTCCGGCTCCTACTGCAGTAGGATAGCAGTATATAGTGAGCCGGGAGTGCACGCCGTAATGGTGTGTGTGAGGGAGGAATAAGATGAAGAAGTATTTTAAGGTACTAGCTGTTGCAGTGCTAATGGCTACAACAGCTCAAGCAACGGGATACAACCGATCACCACAGACCCAACAGCAGGTTATGAAGAACGCAATACGACGGATCGGGAATGCCGAAGAATATCTTGACAAAGGCGATCTGGATACTGCAGCGGTAATTATCAACCATATGCTCAAGGCAGGGGCCAAGGAAATGGGCAGAGTTCCCGGAGAGACTGAACCCACTCCCGTCGACTTCTACATCCGTATCCGTGGTAAGCTTGGTGAACCGGTCCGCAAAATGCTCGACGGAGTGGTCGCTCACGACTTACAAGATGGGTACGACACCGATACACCCATAGGTAGCATAGCTCATCGTGCTCTAAGCGAAATATCCGAAGATCCAGATGTTGACCTTAGGGTATCCGCGGACGGAGAGATAGAAGCATACTCCAAATACGACGGTACCAAGCTCAATCCCAAGCTTGCAACCAGTCACTTACCCAACCTACTGGATCCCAAGACGCTGGCAGTCGTCCTCAAGGATAAGCTCCCGGAAGGAGACGAGTTCGCGCCACCACAGGGAACCCCTCCTTCCAAGTCCGATGGTAGCCGCGAAGCAAAACTGTGTGGCCGAACATCCGA
>JAIRZU010000050.1 GCA_031267075.1 Holosporales bacterium | reverse complement strand
AATTTTATGGTTGATTATCAGACCCCCATGCTTCCCTAAGCGTAAGTTAACTCAACTCTGGGATAGATATGTTTGGAAGTCTGTTATGTGAAATGAAGCCGCTCTCACCAGCTCTGCTTTAAGGCTACCTCCTCATCTCGCACGGTGTCAAATTATTTTTACGCCCATGTTAAAAATAATCTTCTCCGTTAACTATTTTTTAACCCTTCTCATGCTACCATACCTATGTAACTATCTTATCCTCTAAGGGGAGGAAACACATGAAAAGCAAGCTAGTAGGTTTAACGGTAGCACTGTGTGTTACAGGAATAGCAGAGGTGTATGGAAGTGGTGAAGGTCTAAAGAGAGTCGTGTAGTTGAGAGAGCAGCACCTCAGGTAGGTACGGTGCTCGGTGGGCTAAGATCTCTACAGGAGAAGACAGGAGAAATAGACGAAGCGGTTACTGATTGGAACACAGGATTAGTGGCAATCCACAGTCAAGCCACGACTGCAGCAACCAACGCAGTTGATGCCCGGGGAATACTACGCCATAGTGCCTACGGATTGGAGGAAATCAGGCGAGCGATAGGACAACTCACAGTTGTTGCCACTGAAGGCGACTCAGCCGTCTTTATCGCTGATCTGCGTGAGGTGATAGGAGAGGTGGTCAATAATAGAATAGAGAATCTGCTCCGCCCGCATATAGAGCATCAACGATTGATATGGGAGCTCCAAGGGTGGACGCGGCTGCCGGACTGGTTTGTGAACATAATCTCAGCCAGCCTACTCGGCAAGAGAGTGGCTTTCGAACGGTATGGCATGGGGTATGCCACAGCTCGAGACCCAGCAGATAGGCCACACAGATGGACGCTATACTGTGAAGGTACATTCAGCAAACGAAGCGGAGGGCACACTAACTATATCGCTGTGAGCACAGTAGACATGGAACCCGCCTACACACAATCCTACACCGCAGGGCGGAGTGGATGGGCCCGCGGCTCGACTCCCGGCGCAGCTAGAGCCTCCCTAGGACATGAGCTGGACGGCGCCACAATGTACCACGCAGGAATAAGCACCGACTCAGACGAGCAGGCCGCTACGGACTCGGGTATCACACCATCGCTTGCAGACTTCGCCTTAACAACCGCCGACAACCTCACAGCAGAGCGCATCTCACGGATCCCCACACGATGCGCAAACTACAAGAGCTACACCAGCTACGGAGCCTTCCTAAGAATCGACATACTCCCATGACACGCACCGCACCTTCACCAACAACAGTTCCAGCATAACCACAGAACCTCGGAGAGCCAGGAGGTGAGATCGAGCTATACCTCGGCATAGCAGTTTGGTAGAATCGTTCTAGATTATCCCCCCTGAGGTTGGTATGTCGAGCCGTAGATTCAACTCCGAAGTTTTAAGCAAACTGGATAGCAGGGGGTTTCTGTATCAGCTTACAGATGAGAAAGCCCTGGATGATCTGCTTTGCAGCAAGAGCAACGGAGTTGTATTTTATATAGGGTGCGACCCAACTGCACCCAGTCTACACGTTGGCCATCTACTATGGGTGAAGCTTGTTAATGAGCTGCAGAATGCTGGGTTGACTCCCATCATAATCATGGGAGGAGCAACCGGGAAAATCGGGGATCCTACGTGGAAAGACCAACAGCGTGTGATGCTGAGGTTGGACGTAATCGAGCAGAATATTGCTGCTATCACTGCCAAGCTCAGCACACTCATCCGATTCGGGGATGGTCCGAATTCCGCCATTCTCCTGAACAATGATACTTGGATTTCCAAGCTCAATTATATGGACTTCCTACGTGAGTATGGCCCTCTGTTCTCGGTGAACAAAATGCTGGCCATGGATAGCGTTAGCACGCGGCTCGAAAGGCAGCAGCACCTCAGCTTCCTCGAATTCAACTACATGCTGTTGCAGGCCTACGATTTCCTTTACCTGTTTGAGAATTACGAATGCGTGATCCAGCTCGGTGGCGCAGATCAATGGTCGAATATGATATTCGGCGTGGATCTCATCCGCAGGAAAACTGGGAAGCTGGCGTACGGCGTGTCGATCCCACTACTCACGAATTTCAATGGTCAGAAGATGGGGAAGACGGAGCAGGGCACGGTGTGGCTCGATGAAAATCTAACGTCAACCTTCGAGTTTTGGCAATACTGGAGGAACGTCGATGACAGGGATGTTGCCAAGTTTTTGAAGCTGTTCTCAGATATGCCAATCGAAGAGATAGATAAGTGCGAGTCGCTCGTAGGCACAGCCGGCATCAATGACATGAAGATACTGCTGGCAGATTCAGTAACCTCATTCCTGTATCCATCAGCCGACCTAGAATCTATCAAAGCAACAGCGGGTGGACTGTTTGGAGATGGAGCTCACGGCGATGTACAGGATATCGAAACATTCGTGGCTGAGCGTGGTAGCAGTGTCTGTAAGGTGCTAGTTGAAACTGCATTAGCTCAGAGTATCACGGCTGCCAAAAGACTGATAGATGGACATGGCGTGAGAATCGACGGAACTGTCATCGAGAGCTATGATGCCATCATCGATCATAACTGCCTCCTGTCCGCCGGCCGGAAGAAATTTGTAAAAGTAACCGTGAAGGAGGGGTAGAGCTTTCCACGCTAGCCACCTCATATGTTTATGATAGGTGAGGTGGCTGCTGGGGACAAGAGATATTTATGCCCATATTATCGCATCACGCTTAGATTTCCCTCTTGACTTCCGCTTGCTTCTCAATTATACTATGCGTGAGACATTTACTTTACTAGTTGATGACAGGAGTGGTATATTTGTACAAAGATTCGCTAAAGGTGTCGTCACATGGAATGTTGTCCGCATTGCCAATCAACAAATCTCGTCAAAAATGG
>JAIRZU010000067.1 GCA_031267075.1 Holosporales bacterium | reverse complement strand
TTCGTTTGGTGGTGCATCGTTGGTTCACTAATAGGAACCGTAGCCCTGATCGCTCTTACGAACTACATACTGGGAGCGCTACCAGATATCGGTGGCCAGCAGATTACTTTGCAGAGGATCTTGGGAGTATTCATGTATCCATTCGCATGGTTGCTTGACATCGTGCCATCTGATATAACGGCTATATCCCAGATCCTAGGCACGAAAACGGCGATCAACGAACTCGTGGCGTTCTTCGATCTAGCTAAGGCTGGGGTCGATCCCATGAGTGTAACCAAGGCTATCTACGCTATTAACAACTTTGGCAATTTCGCATGCATAGGGATTACTGTCGGAGGAATCTCGGCTCTCGCCCCCTCGCAGAAATGCATAGCTCCCCTAGCGTGGAAGGCGTTTCTAGCAGGATTATTAGCAACCGGATTAACCTCCATGATCATGAGTGTATTTTTGGATTTTGTATGATTATCAATGAAGAGTATCTGAGGCGCGATGACGCCTGGCGTAACGAGGAAGTCTATAGGAACATCTATGACTTCTCGATGAACAACATAGAGGAGTACTGGCGGGCTCAAATCTCGAGGCTATCGTGGAGTCACACTCCTGAGATAGTAATGCAGAGAGGCCCATATGGAACGACTAAGTGGTTTCCAGACGGGAAGCTGAATGCATGCTATAACTGCGTGGACCGCCACGCTGCTGCAACCCAATATAAGACAGCCATCATCTGGCAGGGAGAGGATATCGAGAACTTCGAATACATCTCGTTCAAGAAGCTCAAGGATGAAGTCTGCAGATTCGCTAACACCATTCTCTCTCTTGGAGTGACACGCAGGGATTGTGTAACGGTGTACATGCCGATGGTGCCTGAGGCGGTATATGCATGTATGGCGTGTGCTAGGCTTGGAATTCCATACTCCGCTGTTTTCGCTGGGTTCTCTCCGAATGCTGTGGCCCTCAGGATGAACGACTGCAATTCGAACTTCATAATCTCATGCGATGCTAGCAGACGCGGTGGGAAGATCTTCCAACTCAAAAAGAATGTTGATGAGGCAAGAGAGATCTGCAACCGGAAGATAAGAGCGCTTATTGTGAAGCGTCAGGATGCGGACATCGATTGGGATGATGGCCTAGATATCGACTACTATGAGGTCTCGAAGAGTCAGTCAACAGAGTGCGGAATTCAAGAAATGGATTCAGGGGCTGATTTGTTCATCCTCTACACATCTGGATCAGCCGGGAAGCCGAAGGGTGTAACACTAAGCACCGGTGGCTTTCTGCTATTTTCGATGTTAACCGGACGCTACTTTTTCAATCTGTTTGAAAATGAAATCTTTTGGGGTTCAGGAGATATAGGGTGGATGGGTGGACATGCCTACCCATTGTACGCTTCTCTATGCAATGGCACAACATCTCTATTTTTCGAGGGCATTCCAACGTATCCCAGGAGCTCGGTATTCTGGGAAGTCATAGATATGCATAAGGTCACGACATTCAACACTGCCCCAACTGCGATAAGGGCCATGATGCGACGCTCAGCTGAGAGCCTGTCGACTAGCTCTAGGAGCTCCCTGAAGTATCTCGGTGTGTTCGGAGAGATCATGAACAAAGAGGCCTGGTCATGGTACTTTAATGAGGTTGGCGGAGGTAGGTGCCCGATAGTAAATATGTGGGGTCAGACTGAGCTTGGAGGAGTCCCAACAGCTCCCCTCAGCAACCTCGATGATATGAAATCATATGGGCATATCGGACGCCAGTTCTTCGGATGCAAGTTAGTCCTGAAGGATGAGGATGATAAGACGATTACGGTCCCTGAGACGAGAGGGGCTATGTTTATTGAGCATCCCCTCCCAGGCATGCTAACCAAGATCTTCGGAGATAATGATGCCCTCAAGAAGATATACTACTCCCAATCGAGTGATGATATATACTTCACGGGCGATGAGGCGTATTTTGATTTTGATGGAAATCACTGGATTACCGGTAGAGCGGATGATGTGCTGAATGTATCTGGACATAGGATCAGCCCCGTGGAAATCGAGGAGGTTATCGCTGGAGCGGAGAGCGTAGCTGAAGTGTCAGTCGTCGGGTTCCCACACTCATTGAAGGGAGAGGGTATCTTCGCCTTCGTTGTGCTGAAGGATGGAATTACCAATGAGCAGCGTGCAGATGCCGAGCGACTGATAGCCGACAGAGTTCGAAAGATGATTAGCCCAATCACGAAGCCGGATGTTATAGCGATAGTTGATGATCTCCCGAAAACTAGATCCGGTAAAATCATGCGTAGGATCCTTAGGATGATTGCCGCTAATAGAAAAGACTTCCAGGATCTCACTACGATCGCCAACCCAGAGTGCATCGAAACCCTCCTCAACGACGTGAAAAAATACGAACGCAGCTGAGGTGCTACTGTATTAATGTACTGATAATAGCCCACGTCTGTGACACAGAAACACCATGCCTGTGACACATTCGTTTAGCTGTGTCAAGGTAACGTTCCATGCATAGTCCGCAAGCACGGAACATATCGACAGCCCTTTTCCACTGGATGAAGGAGGGAGCATCCAATACACTAAGGCGGTAACACCACCAGCTGAAGTCCAGGTGTAAGCACAGACTGTTTGATTGAATGTCATACAACTCATAGTTGAATTAATAGCATTCTTTCTCATTCTTGGTTGGGGATTTTTCTTGAGGGAGGAGGCGGAATGAACGTAGAATCTGAGCCGTGTGGTTTTTTAAAGGGGGTGTGTTATGAGCTTCATGAAAGTCTTAGCACTGGTAGTGGTTGCACAGATGCCGGTGGCGTTGATGCCACTTGTCGCACAAATGCCGCTCTCGTAAGTTTGGCCAGTATTACTCTAGGTGCTGGCTGGTCGGTTATAGTGGATCGAGAGCCAGCGGCGGGGTCCTCGGGAGATCCCGCCATTTTGTTAGCGGGTTCGCTTCTCTCGGTTTTGTAACTACCTAAGATTTCCAAGGAGTTGGCTCATCGCCCTTGGATCACCGAATTTGGGCATCATGGATTTTATCTGTTCGAACTGCTTGATGAGTTTGTT
>JAIRZU010000039.1 GCA_031267075.1 Holosporales bacterium | reverse complement strand
TAAAGTTAATGGATTCGCCGGGAGTCACGAACATGTCCTTGTATGCACTCATCATCTCCCTTATCGTATCCGCTGCAAAGCCACGTCTCTTGAGGCCAACGATGTTGAGGCCATGGAGGAACATATACCCCAGCGTAGCCACAACTCTATGGAGGGCGATTGATGTTCCGGCATCCTCCCTCCTCTCTATCAATTAGTACTGTGCGTAGCAATCTATAAGCCGGGTTCTGTCCGAATGGTATTCCCATTCTGGTTGATCATTCATCTTGGCTCATAGTTACCCATGAGCTCTAGCAACCTACCCGAAGGATCCGATCGTAAGCCATCGTGAATTCTCATTCGTATCCTTCCTATTTGGTCTTGCTTCAGGTGGGGTTTGCCGTGCCATACATGTTACCACATATGCGGTGAGCTCTTACCTACACCATTTCACCCTTACCTCGCGAGAGGCGGTATACTTTCTGTTGCACTTTCCCTATCGAAGACCTCGCGCGCTCCGACGCCGGACGTTATCCGGCACCATGCTTACATGAAGCCCGGACTTTCCTCTATGAACATAAGCTCACAGCGACCAACCGATTGCCACACACATCGCCTATTTTAGCATATTTACATATGGTTCTATATCACAATAATCGCGCTGAGAGAGGGGGTTCCGGTTGATGGTAAGCCGGCTAAAATTGCTTTTTCGTTTTGCTATACTTGGATTCGTGGCTAGTGTAATAAAATCGAATTTGAACAATAGGGTTGTTGCATAAATTCTCCAGAAAATCGCACGTACAGTTTTGGGGGATCAATTAACATTCGGACGCCTTCAAATATCTCTGTACGGCCTTTATATTGGGGGGGGGGATTTTCAGAGACGAAGGGAAATTGAGAGCTAAATCCACAGGTATGCCTATCGCGAGGCTTATGCAACGACTCCATTTTGCCTAAAATAAATCCCATGCTAAAGATACGACTTATACATGTTGACTTGTGCATCATGTTGCTGGTAATATTCCCAGCAAGACGAAAAAATATAGGTTATTTCGATTATGAAAGTTAAAGCAAGAACGCTCTCAGCCGGCCTGATAGCAGCACTCATGGTTGCAAGCATAAACTGCTATGCCATGCATGGGGCCCCTGGACAGCCGCAATTCGGGTTCACTGGGCAGCCACCCCAAGGCTTTCAGCAGCAATTCGTACCTGTGCAGCCAGTTCCGATGTCCTCTGGGCAGCCACAGCCAGCCTCAGGATGTCCTGTACCGTATTGGTATTCACAATCACCGTATGGCTTTGCCCCACCAGGTCAGCAATTCGTACCTGTGCAGCAGCCATTCGCGGTGCCTGTGCAGCCAGTTCCGATGTCCCCTGGGCAACCATTCCCAGGCTACGGGCAGCCACCCCAGGGCTTTCCGCAGCAATTCGTGCCACAACTCGGGTTCACTGGGCAGCCAGTTCCGATGTACCCTGTGCCGCAATTCGGGTTCCCAGGACAGCAGCCAGTCGCGGTACAAGGCCAAGGCTTTCCACAGCAATTCGCAGCCCAAGGACAACCGATAGGAGATGCCTCTCTCAGCGCAACTCCAGCGCCCCGACTAACTGGTGAGCAAGGTTCCTCCTTGTTGGCGATAGCACGTGCGATAGATCCGTCCGGAGACAACGAAGGACTCATCATGGGTATAAGCAGCGGCACTCCCGAAGCAGCGAAGCAAAACGCCGTGTACTTAGTGAGTAGGCTGCAAGCACATAACCTACAAATACCTAATTACCTACTCCCGATAGCTGGAGACATGAGCAGCACTGCAGCGACGCCTGCACTACCTCAAGCAGTGCCGGCACCAATCCCCCAACCAATGCCAGATAGACCACAGCCACAGCCGTCGTCCCCCCAAACTGGTACTGGGGGCACCTACTCCGAAGCCTTGGGCCGTCCGGTAGGTTGGCAGGAGCTAGGCCAACTGGCCGGGTGGTTACGAGACATCGGTGTAGATAATCCAGATAATGAGGCCGAGACGATAATACACCTTCGTCTAAGCGAGGCTTCCGGCCGAATCCGCGGTTACGAGAGCAGGGCACCACTTCGTGCCTCAGCGCCACCGATCATAGTCGGCCATCTGGCTGCAAGAGCGAACGTCGCATCATCGTCGCGACCAGCACAGACACCCCGTGACTTTACCACCTATGACGGTGCAAGCACAGAGTTCCGCGAGAATGCCTCAACCCGCCGTGCTGCAGCACAACCACAGGACAGACCAGAGCCCCCGCCACGACCCGCGAACCCTAACCCGCCGGTGCCTAGCGCAGGACAGAACGACTATCCGGGACTACCGTCAGGGTTTCACTGGCTGGCTCGGCAAAATGGATATGATTCCACGGTGCACTGGGAACAGACTGGGGAGACGGAGTGGAGCGCGCAACGAGGCAACACCACGTGGACATTAAGAGCGGAGGCGGGTGGTGGATCACAGAACGAAGGCGCCGCCCCGCCACCACAACCAGCGACCGCGAACCCTCCAGCCCCACGGACTCCTCCTCCTCCAGCCCAACGGACTCCTCCACCCCATACTGCTACAGTAGCAGCCGCACCTAGACACGCGCAACCAACGCAACCCGCGACCATGAACCATGCAACAACTGCCGTCAACTCCCCGGCCCTAGGCCGCAGGATCGGGGGAGAACGGGTAACAGAGCTGGTCCAAGCGCTGGGAAACCTGGGTGTCGACGAACCTGAACAAGCAGTGCTAGGTATGCTTCGAAGCACCAATGTGCAAGCGCGGCAACAAATCGACCAATACCTGCAGTTGCCGCTACCGCACGGACTGAACCAGCACCCAGAACCTCTCATGCGACTAGCCGATGACCTTCGCAACGCGACCCCTCCAGCCCCACCTCCGCCCCCACCTCGGCCAGCTCCGGCACTGCAACTCCCCGCTACGAACCCAACTGCTGCTGCCACCCACTCCACGACCCTGGGCCGCCCCATCGAAGGAGCAGAAGCGGCGCAACTAGTCCAGTATCTGCGCGACATCCAAAATGGCGACCCCGAACATACGGCCGCACACCTCCTGAACAACGATCGCGATATAGCCGAGACAGAGATGAACGACATAATATCACTAGCCCTTGCCCAGGTACCAGGCGTGATAGCACCCGATATAGTCCGTGAGATAGCCGGGCTGAACCCAGACCCCACCGACGTAGTTGACTAACCAACGTATTGGAAGAGCACATGGAGGGATCGATCAAAAGATCCCTCCTGCTGTTGGCCCAATAGGGAGGATTGACGCTAAGCAGGAAGGTGTGGTATCCATTTATCTAGTGGCTGTGATTGTGTAGCACGTGTATGGCGAAGTTGTATTTTTATTATGCGGCGATGAATGCCGGTAAGACCACGAAGCTGCTGCAGAGCAGTTTCAACTACAGGGAGCGCGGCCTCGATACACTACTGTACACTTTCAAATTCGATAACAGGTTTGGGGATTCAAAGATAGCTTCCAGAGTCGGCCTTGTAACCGAGGCGCTTACATTCGATAGAAGCCTTGACTTGCTAGCTGATATCACGAAGCGGCTCACTGAAAATACGGCATGCGTTATGATTGATGAGGCGCAGTTCATTACCAAGCAGCAGGTGATACAGTTGTGCAAGGTAGTCGATGATCTCAATATTCCAGTGCTGGCCTACGGCCTCAGATCTGACTTCCTCGGAGAACCATTCGAGGGTAGCTTGTACCTGCTACTCTGGGCGGATGAGCTGATCGAAATCAAGACCATATGCCACTGTGGGAAGAAAGCCACTATGAATGCCAAGTTTGATTCGAATGGAAATATCCTGAGGGCGGGAGAGCAGATTGATATTGGTGGTAATGAAAAGTACGTATCTCTCTGCAGGAGGCATTACACCGCAGGACAGTGCAAGAGGAGGTCGTGAGCGTAATCGCAGATCATGCATGTATGGTCAGATAAGGGGATTGTCCTATCGGCTCATGGGTACGCTAATAAGTATCGGATCATCGATATTTTCACGAGGGCGCATGGGAGGTGTTTAGGACTCGCCGGAATATCCAAGTACGTTCGCTTCTCAGTCTTCTCAATCGTGGTTGTTGACCACTCCTCCTCCAACGAAATATCACTTGGATTTTGGAGGCTGCAGAGTGAGGCGAAAAGCTGGATACACATCATGGACTCTATCACACACATTCTCGTATGTCAAGGGATTTGCTCTCTGCTGATGAAGGTAATTCCTCTCGCCGTCCCACATGAAGGCCTCTTCGATCTCGTATATGATATCGCCAGAAACCTGCGGAGCTTCTCGAATCAGGAAGCTCTGTCTGCATATGCGTATTTTGAATTTCTTCTGCTCACCGGTACTGGGTTTGGGATCAATCCACAAACACGTAACTCAGAGAGGCTCGGCGAGTTGTGGAGCCGTGGCATTGGTAGCTGTATATCAGCAGCTGATATCGCGGTGTCCCTAGAGGTAACTGGAGAGGAGATCAAAACGCACATCCCCGAATACCACAACCCCCTCAGAGATGAAATCAGCAAGTTCTTGTAATAGACCTCTTTCCAAACCTTCAGAATCAGAGTTATTGCTAGGAGACACGGAGCACAGAAGCGGAGTGCACAAAGGGGGACATAAGCATTCGAGCACCGAATCGACGAAGCAAGAAACTGATTGTGCAGAGCTAGCAGGAGCTTTGGATAACATCAAAGTGGTCTTATTGGGAACACCTGAAGATGTTGAGGATACCGGTTTAGTAGGGCAGGTTGGTACAGTCAAAGACGCATTAACCAATCCGGTTACAGGCCTGAGCAGGTGAGTCGATGATATGAGACTTGCAATCGATGGGAATGGGAACGATGCTATCGAGAGTCTGATGAAGAAAGTCGCGGATCTCGGAGAGTTCTCAAACAAAGATAAATGAAACCTCATCGCTCAACTTGATCCACTCTCCATATTCAGCAACAATGCACCACAGCTTGATGGAGAACGCCACCATCACACATGGGCGTAATTTGTTGTGGAAAAAAGAAGGGACAAGTGATCTAATGAAAAGGTACACTTCCATGGGAATTCAATGAGTTGTAAGGTTAGGTTCGCTCCGAGTCCGACGGGCTTCATGCATGTTGGGAACGCCAGAATCGCGATTGTAAATTATCTTTTTGCGAGGCAGATGGGCGGCAGGTTCATATTCAGAATCGATGATACAGACAGTGAGCGCTCAACGAAGGAGTATGAGGATGCTATCATCAGTGATCTCGCTTGGCTCCAGATATCATACAATGAAACTTTCAGGCAATCCGAGAGGACGACGCGCTACGGTGATATAAGAAATGATCTTGCGTCGCGCGGCATCCTGTATAAGTGCTATGAGTCGCAGGAGGAGCTCGAGTACAAGAGACGCATGGCGCTAGCCGGTGGCCGGCCCCCTGTATATGATCGAGAAGCGCTAACCCTTACTGACGATCAAATAAGGAAGTTTGCTGCGGATGGCGTGAAGCCATACTGGAGGTTCAAACTCCCGAATAAGACCATATCGTGGGATGATATCGTTTTGGGCCACGTTTCGTATGACCTCGCAAATGTCAGTGACCCCGTCGTTGTAAAGGCGGATGGGACATACCTTTACTCCTTCTCCTCCGTCGTAGATGATGTAGATACTGGGATCACCCATATCATCAGGGGGCAGGATCATGTGACAAATACTGCCGTTCAGATAGCGATGTTTGATGCGGTATCAAATGGTCAGTATGATGTAAAGTTTGCCCACCTGTCGCTGCTTGTAAATAAGGATGGCTCACAGTTTTCCAAGCGCCTCGGTGGAATGAGTATAGGAGATTTCCGAAGCTCTGGTATCGACCCAATGGCGATTGCCTGCCTTCTAGCTACTCTCGGGACATCCATTAATGTGAAGCCATTCCAGACGATGGACGAGCTAGTGGAGTACTTCGATATTGCAGCCTTCGGCACCAACTCCCCAAAGTTTGATGCTGAGGATGTTGTGAAGCTGAACAAAAAGATTCTGCAATTGAAGCGCTATGAGGACGTCAAGCAGTATGTATCATCCAGGGAGATCTTCGAGGCCACGAAAAATAATATCGAAACATATAACGATTTCGCCGTATGGAATGAGGTGCTTGCAAGGGGGTACGATCCGGACTATGAGCCAACAGAGTCGGAAGCGGCAGTGCTCAAAGTCGCACTCAAGCACATACATGTAGCGTGTAGTGCGCGCTTTCTAGAGGATGTACAAAGCGAGTCTGGGGTATCTGGTAAGGCTCTCTATATGCCTCTCCGGAAAGCACTAACTGGATTCGAGCACGGCCCGAACATGAGCGACCTCCTCTCTGTACTCGGTATTGAAGAAATCGAACGCCGCCTAACTCTCTTTGTGAAGTAGCTATTAATGATATCTCCCACCTCCTTCAGGTTGGAATGTAGACGGAGTACCCAATGTGGCGCACTGTTTTTATTATTAGCGGCTCTTTAGCATCATCACCAAGCTTCTGTCTGAGGCGCGCTATCTGAACATCAATCGTTCTTTCCGAAACACAAAACGCCAGCCTCTTAACAAGCTCCTCTCTTGTGCAGGGATGGTTTGGCTTTTGACATAGAGTAAGCAGCAGAGTCATCTCCACCGTAGACAGATACACCCTTGTTTTCCCACGGCGCAGTTCTCCGGATTGTTTGTTGAACTCGCAATCTCCCAGCTTTAGGGTATCGTTACAAGTATGCTGTGAGCGCGCCATGATCGCATTTATCCTAGCGATCAGCTCTTTCTCCTCGAATGGCTTCGTTAGGTAATCGTCGAACCCGGCATCGAAGCCAGTAACCTTACTATCAACATCACCAAGCGCAGTTAGCATCATAGCTGGAATGGAGTTTACACTAGACTGCGAGCTTCTTATCGATTTTATAAACTCTATGCCTGACGTATTCGGCATCATCCAGTCGACGATCAGAACGTCGAAGTTTCCAGATTTGAGCAGCTCCTTGGCTTCGGCCGCAGATTGCGCTCCAGTTGCATTATAGCCATTGACTTTCAGCAGGGATGTGATAAGATGAAGAAGCCTTTTGTCGTCGTCTACGATAAGGACTGATTTCATCATCGAGTGGCGCTTCTTGGTTTTCACTCAAGATGGTACACCGTAATCAGGTTGCTTTCAATCCATATATCCATGGTAGGATGGTACCTTCCTGGGATGCAAACTATTTTTACGCCCATGTGTAGGTTTGCCAGTACCACATGGAGGGATGCCACAAACACAGTTGACATGAGGGAAGCGGCTATCATACACTCTTCCATAGGTACCAGACACGGTACCGGATTATTCGTAAATTGAGGTAGATATGGAAATCGGTGCGGCGTTGGTAAAGCAGCTTCGTGACAAGACAGGGGCAGGTATGATGGACTGCAAGAGGGCGCTCCTTGAGAATAATGGTGACATTACCATAGCAGAGGAATACCTCCGCAAGAAGGGACTTATGGACGCTGCAAAGAAATCATCCAGAGCGGCAGCCGAGGGGCTCGTAGCAGTAACCGTTTCAGGTGATAGGAAAACAGCCTCTATCGTGGAGGTAAACTCCGAAACTGATTTCGTTGCTAGGAATGAGAAATTCCAAGAGCTCGTGAGGGAGATCGTCAGCATCGCCACTACGACCGATGATATCGTGAATGCACGTACATCAAATGGGAAGGCCGTGAAGGAGGAGATTGACTCGCTGATATCGTTGGTAGGCGAGAACCTAACGTTCAGAAGGTCTAAGAAGATTAATGTTGATAGAGGCATTATCTCGACGTACGTACACAGCTCGATATGTCCTGGTATGGGGAAGATAGGGGTGCTAGTTGCTATGGAGGCCCCGCAGGAACTCGACGTGAATACCATCGATGAGTTTGGTAGGAAGGTAGCGATGCACATAGCAGCTGCGAATCCAAGCTACCTATGTCAAGGCTCTGTTCCAAGCGAGGTGGTCGCGAAAGAGAAGGAGATAGCAATCGCGCAGGCTATTGAAACTGGGAAGCCACAGGCGATAGCGGAGAAGATTGCAGAGGGCCGGGTGAAGAAGTTCTATGAAGAATCCGTACTGCTCGATCAAGTCTTCGTTATCGATGGAAAGGCGAAGGTTAGTGACGCGGTTGGTGCTTTCGGTAAGGACCATGGCTGCGATGTCAAGATTGTGGACTTTGTAAAGTTCGTTCTTGGGGAAGGCATTGAGAAAGCCGAAACAAACTTCGCAGATGAGGTAGCAGCATTCATGGCGCCGCATTCATAAAAGCGTCCATCGTAAAGGTGTCCGTAAGGTGAAAAGTGTCTTGATCAAAATCTCAGGAGAGACGTTATCTGGAGCTGACGGCAAGTTCGGCTTAAACGAAATTGCCACTGTCTGCGATAACGTGAAGAATGTGATCGACTCCGGAATAAAAGTCTGCCTCGTCATTGGAGGTGGCAACATAGTGAGAGGCCGTGACTTTCAGAAGAGTGATCTTATCGCTTCGGAAACGGCGGACTCCATCGGTATGCTATCGACCGTTATGAACGGCATATTTATGAGGGATGCGCTTCGGGCAAGGGGCTTGTATGTTGAAGCTGTATCCGCTCTGCGACTACCATTTGGGATACTACCAAATGATGTTTTTACCGTCAGGGAATTAGCCTCTCGTGGAGCAGTCATAATCTTCTGTGGTGGAGTCGGGTTGCCGTATTTCTCAACTGATACTGTTGCCGTTATCGCAGCTTCGATGGCCAGATGCGACGCGCTTCTGAAGGCTACAAAAACTGATGGCATCTACGATGCAGATCCGAAGATATTTGATGATGCCAAGCACATTCCGGAGCTCACACATAGTGAGGCAATCCAAAGGAATCTCCAGGTGATGGACCAAACTGCATTCGTACTCGCCTCCCAAAGAAAGCTGCCAATTTATGTGTTTGCCGTTAACGAACCAAACTGCTTCATGCGAGCCATCAATGGAGAACTGAAGCTATCGGTAGTGCGCTCAGACTCTACACAGTAGGAGAGGAGAGGGCCTCAACAAGAAACCTCCTCTCCGTAGTTGTTGCGTGGTTACGCTTGGGTGTCAGCTAGGGGTGGTGGAGTGGTAGGCCTCCCGTATACGATATAGGAGGAATTGTAGTTTGGGTTGTTTTTCGCCGTTATGCTGATGGTCACATCCGTACGCATGTTTCTTTTGCGTGCTAAGGCCCCTTTTAGCACTATGTCCGTGCTGATTAGAGCCGGGTCAATTCCGGTTAGGTTGCATTCTGCAATGATATCACTATCGGACTGTGACTCGCTATAATTAGGGGTGTTCATGATGACCATCTCGCTGACGATGCCGCCGATAAGCGTGCTTGTAATATCGTTGCTGATGGCTTTTACGCGCTCCAGCGGTGGAAAACCTCTGTCGTTGTCTAGTGATTGAATGCCTGTGTATATGGAGGCGTACTTCGTGTCAGATGCAGAGGAATTAGCTATCATAAGCTGTGGCTTTCCGTTGGCTGTCCAGACGGTATACGTGCTCTGGATATCGCTCGCAGTCGGGACCCGGTGTAGCATGCTCCAGCTCCATCTATCTCTGATGTGTTGCATATTAGTGCTACCATCGGCCTCCTCGAGTTGCTGCTGGATTACCCTCCAAATTATGGTGTGTGTGTACGTCTGATATTCGCCGCTCCTGTACATTTCGTCCGCTAACTGCATTGCCCCCTGGATCAGGAATTGCTGATGCGTAACCAGAAATAGACCTGTTGGCGGTTGGGCTTCTACTGAATCGGACCCTGTCCCGCTTGCTTGTATTGCTGGGTGGCCGAGGAGCTTTTTGTATGCTGCCATTTCCTGCTTGATGGTTTCGAGTTCGTTCTCTAGTTTATCTAGCCTCCCAAACACCGTACTTACTTGAGATGCTGCTCTGCTAACTACAGGACTCTCTCTCTCTCTAGAACTCCACGGCTTCCGTACACATTTGCCATGCCTGTAACACATAGTGCTACCGTTAACGTTACCAATTTGCTTTTCATGTTTTCCTCCCCTTGAGGATATAAGTTTCTATAAGTAGGTTAGCATGTGAAGGGTTAAAAAATAGTTAACGGAGAAGATTATTTTTCACATGGGCGTAAAAATAATTTGTATCCGACGTACCTATGTGTGGTATGATGATGCTGGCCTCGGTTCTGAGGACATTTCGTAGTATGGTTATGCTAAAACGTTTCTTGCTGTTTTTGATCAGGCTTTATCAGGCTTCTACGGCTGGGAGGAGGGCATGTTGCCGGTTCATTCCGTCATGCTCCTCATACGCGCACGATGCCATAGAAAGGTATGGAGCTTTCAGAGGAATTGTACTATCATGCTGCAGGATAGCCAGATGCAGGCCAGGCTTCGGGAAGTTCAAGAATTGTGGATATGACCCGGTGCCGTAGGAGATCATAGATGTCTCTAAACAATAACAACGACGGAGCAAGCAACAGGAATTTGATTGTCGCTCTCGTCATATTCGTAATGATGATGTTTTGCTATAACCATTTTTTCGATGGCCCACAGCAGACGGCTACTCAGAAAACAGAGGACGCTGCCCCCGAGGATAGTAAGGGCGACGAGCAGTCATTGTCCGCTAGTCCTCCTCAACCAGCTAAAATCGTCTCAGATGATTCAGTCGCTGCAAGCCGCTCAAGGCAGACCATAGAGAACGCTAACTTAATTGGATCTGTAAATCCGAATGGAGGTGTCCTTGATATCGTCACCCTTAAGAGCTACAAGCAAACCACTGATGATAACAGCGAGTGCGTTAAGCTTCTCAGTCCGTCTGAGTTCTACTGCGGGATCGCATACAACGATAAAACTAACAACGAGCTGATTGCTGAAAGTTCAGTTTGGATCCCATCCGATGATGAAGGGACTGATAAGTCGGCAACCCTCAGCCTGCAGACGCAGCACGGGCTAATCATCAAGAGAACAGTGGCTATCGATGATGGCTACCTCGCGAACGTAACAGACGAAATTACAAACGTATCTGGTAATGTTATTTCCGTATCAGCCGATGTGCACTTGGTGAGAAAGAATCCACCTCAGGGCAATTATGCTGTTGTTCATGAGGGGCTTATCGGCAGCGCAGCCGGTAGGATTGAGGAGGTGAAGTACAGTAACGTCGATTCTGAAAAGAAATTGAATGAGGCGGATTGGTTTGGGTTCACGGATATATACTGGCTGTGCGCCATCATCAACAAGGATCCTAACTTCACGGTCAGCTATACAAAATCTGATGCTGACTCATTTAAAGTTTCAGCCGTTAGCAAGGAGGACATCAAGCTTCAACCTGAGGAAACCGTTAAGGTTCAGTACTCTGTTTTCACTGGGCCAAAGGATATGGAGATTTTAAATGGATATGGCGATAAGCTCAGGTTGCAGAAGTTTGATATGGCAATCGACTTTGGGTGGTTCTTCATTGTGACGAAGCCGCTGCTGTACCTCATGGATATCCTCGCAAAGATCTTCTCTAATATGGGATTGGTGGTAGTGATCCTGACGCTGATGTTTAAGATCCTCACATACCCGCTTACCAAGAAGTCATTTGCATCTATGGCAAAAATGAAGAAGCTGCAGCCGAAGATAACAAACCTGCAAAAGACTTACTCTCACGATAAGATGAGGCTGAACCAGGAGCTTGTAGCGCTGTACAAAAGGGAGCAGGTGTCCCCGATGTCTGGGTGTTTGCCGATGCTCCTTCAGGCCCCCATATTCTTCTGCTTGTACAAGGTCTTCTTCATAAGCATACATATGAGGCATGCTCCATTGTTCCTATGGATCCGCGACCTGTCTGCTCCAGATCCGTTATATATCTTCAACCTGTTTGGAGTGATTGACTGGACGCCACCTGGCTTCCTACGTATCGGTGTATGGCCGATCATTATGGGGCTCACCATGTTCTGGCAGCAGAAACTTTCCTCAACGCAAGGCCCTAAATCCCCTGAGAAAACGAGTGAGCAAAAGATGCAGGAGAATATGATGATTGTGCTTCCGATCATGTTCACGTACATATGTTCGTCGTTCCCAGTTGGGGTAGTGATATACTGGACCATCAGCAACATCATTAGCATGATACAGCAGCGCTACACGACGATGAGGGCAGAGAAATAGGAGGCAGAGGCAGGAGGGGCTGTTTGGTGTTTTCAGAGGTAATTGATTGGATCTTATCTAGGAGGGCTTCTCTTGGAGCTGATCTTAGAACGCTGGATAATTACATCTCTGGATTCATCACTCAAAATGGCGAGCTCAAACGCATAAGCTCGCTGATGATCGGAAAGGGGAAGCGCATCAGATCCATCTTGTACTTCACCCTCTGGAACAACACATATCGCATAAGCGAGGAACTCAAATTCAAGACCATCGCGATCCTGGAGATAATGCATTACGCCTCGATCCTGCATGATGATGTGATTGATGGGAGTAAGATGCGCAGAGGTGAAGCATCATTCGTAAGCTCCCACGGAGCCCAGGCCAGCATACTTCTAGGAGACTTCATGCTAATAAGGGCGGTAGTTGAGTTTGTCAGGCTACACAGCCAAGGCGATATCGTACAGCGACTTTTCTTCAGGGAGTGTTCCTCGACTGCCTATGGTGCACTACTGGAGCAAGGGTTACATGCTGGCTCCTCGCTATCGCAGTACGTGCGTTGCGCAGCATTAAAAACCGGCGCCTTCTTTAAGCTGTCCTGTTTCCTCGGAAGCTATCTATCAACCGGGGATTTTGTCTACTCCAGAAAGATGGCCATCATCGGATTGTGCGTTGGTATCATCTTCCAGGTGCAGAATGACATCGACTGCTACTCACATGAAAGGTTTGAAGATTCAGAAGACTACCTGATGGGCCGCATCACCTTCCCCATCGTCATACTGCGAGATTATTTCGGATTTGATATGCAGAAACTTCTTGATAGAAGACAAGGCAGCTACGACGATATACGATCCGCTATATCTTCAGAGGAGTTCAGAAACGCCGCCAGACTGGCTATGCGTAGGTACCTGAATGTAGCGGAGAAGCTGATAAGGATAGACGAAGCAGGATTCAGTAATCAGTCCCATCAAACCAAGCCAACCAGGTGGTAACTGGTTGGCCGTGTTGTGGTACCTAGCTGGCGGTCCTTCTCCTCACGCAAGTTGCAAAATCCCATGGAAATACAAGCCTAAAACCCAGAGATTAGAAAATGCCTCAGCACCAGACCACACCATCCGATATCTTCAACGTACAGAGCTGGAACAGAAGGTAGTTTGACAGTAGGGTGTTCAATTTTGAGAGTTGCACATACTACCAACCCCTTTAGCTAAATGTCTCCAGAGGTTGAGTGTGCCTAGAGGTACATGAGCATTCGAGCATCGGACCGATGCAACGCCACCGAGGATGCGTTACCACATCCTCGGTGCGCGTTATTCAGAGACTCACTTGCACTGGCAAGAGTGATCGCATGAGCAGGTACGGCCACCTTCTCCTGGCTGATCGGCTCCGCCTGCGACAACTGTCACAGCACGACGGTTCAGAGCATGATCCTTCTCTGTTGTACCTGGACTGGCGAGTCTTTCCTTACCGTAGGAAACAACCGTTATCCTATCCGCTGCTACGCCGAAGCCAACGAGAGCATCCTTTACAGCATTAGCACGTCTCAAACCGAGTGCCTTGTTGTAGTCCTCAGTTCCTCTCGCGTCGGCATGTCCTTCGATCACTATCGCGATACCAGAGTGCTTCTTGAACCATTCTGCCTGAATTTCAGCAATCTTCTTCGCATCAGCTGACAAATCTGACTTATCAAAATTGAAGTAGATCTTGTCCTGAACGTTGGCATTAAAATCCGCAGCAGTACCAGCCTCAGCATTTGTTACGTTATCGTCTCTGCAGGTGCAGCTACATGCAGCCAGAAACACAGCGACGCAGGCAATAGAGCCCAGAAGAATCTTCCTATTCATAATCTTACCCATCCTTTTAAAACAAAAGATAACCCATATATGAAAATAGTCTATCAGACTCCTTCTAGCTATCAAACAAGAATCACAACAATTGCAGCGGATTTTTGAATCATTTTACAGAAGTGTTGCATACAAACAACAACCCTTGTCAAGGCCACACAATGTAATCTCTCGTACATCATAGGAGCCGCCGCTGGTCCGTGTTTGTGCCTTGGCCCCACTGATCTGCGCGGATGGTGTGCCCACCCCTCGCCGCGTGGCCTCCTTCCGAGCGGTTGGCCGCTGAACCTCATACCATCGGCTATTCCACCGTAGCATGCCATTACAAGCACAGCACCGATTGCCGCCTTCATCATTTTGTTTCCTTTCCAAGCCACATTATGGATATATGTTATCAGAGCCCTTTCCAGATTGTATAGCATTTTCGGCATGCACGCCCCCCCCAACAACGTACGCATCGGGGAGGGATGATCGTAGCCTATTTCGGTTTAGTGTTCGTTCAGGTAGAAGCTGATAGTGCATTCGAGTGGTAGAGCTGGAGTGGCTTGCTGTCCAAGCACGGCTCCCAGGGTCGCCACTAGCCGTGTGCGGTTTATTCTCGACTGGGCTTCTGCCTGATGCGCAGCAGTAAACAAGCCAGTTATTCCTTCCTGAGTCTCAAGTATGGCCAGTATTCTCGGTGCGTCCCGGTTGAGTCTGTTTAGCAGCTTCGATTTGGCTCTCTTCTCCCCTTTGGTCAGGGTGATTCCGAATACGGTCCCGGCTATATGGATCAGCATGTTCCTCGATGGGTCGTAACCCAGCATGTTCATCAGTCGGGTGGTTACCGGCCCACCCTGTGCGTCCGGTGGTACGACGCCTCTCCCGGGCCACATTATTGTGTGTTCTGCATCGGGAGGTATTTGGGCGCTCGGGCGGCCACATACTCTTTGGTTCGGGTGTATGGTGTATTCGTCCGGTGGGGTCGCATCGACCATCGCCACGAGTTCACTCATGTGCTCTTGCAGGTATAGTAGTGAGAGCGTCAGGTCACGGCTGGCGTTGCGAGAGTAGTTTAGTCCACCATCGTTTTGTAGTCCTAGCTTCATGGCTGCCTCTTGGGCTACCTTTTCCGGTGCCACTCGATAACGCGGGCTCCACATGCCTAGCAGTACTCTGACAGGGTCGGCATTTGGATCTAGTCCTTGCTCTACGGCCCTTCTTTGCATAGCCTCGGTCTCCTTTTGTGTCCTGCGCTTGTCTTCACCTTCACCGTATGGTACCCTTCCCGATGGATGCTGCGGTAGCGGGGGCCCACCGAACCTCATCCCGTCAGCTATTCCACCACATGCCATTACAAGCATCACACCGATTATCGTTCTCTTCATTTTGTTTCTCTCAAAAAAGCCATCGCGAGTATATGATATCAAAAACATCTCCAGATTGCAATATTAAATTAGTATTTATAATTTTATATACTTGGGCTGAGGCCTCTCAAACATTCCCCTCCCCCACAACCTACGCATCAGAGGGGATTGGAGATGGGCGTAAATACATGTAAGCATCAGGCTGTGACTCGTGATATAATGTTGTGCGTGAAGCTTATCGAGAGGTTAGCGAATGAGAGTAGTTGCAGCGATTATGGTCGCAGCCGCGGTACTCGTTACTGGCTGTTCCAATAGTGAGTTTAGCGGGAATACGTATAATTCAGCGAACGCAGGTGAGGTGTCGAGATCTGCCGAAGGGGTGATCACGTCGATTAGAGAGGTTGATTTGCAACCAAAGGACTCTATGGCAGGTACAGCGCTTGGAGCTGTAGGCGGAGGAATCGCTGGCTCCATGTTCGGTGGCGGACATGCCAAGATAATGACAGCTGCAGCCGGCGCAGTAGCAGGTGGGGTACTTGGTAACAAACTCGCAACCCGCACTGAGAAGGGAAATGAATACACTGTGAAGCTCAAAGATGGGAGTGTCATAGTTATTGCTCAAGCGAAAGACCCGCCATTATCTGTGGGCCAGGCCGTGAGGGTAGTGTACAGCAATCGTGATAAGAGCCGGCTCATCGCCGCATAAAATGGTACTGCAGTGCAAAGCTTAAAATGTGTTATTTCGAATAGTTCCATACGGTCTCCTGTTGCATGCTGTAAGCCAGGAGATTGGTTGGCATCATCATCCTGCTGGTGTGCTAATATAGCCCCAACCTTTCCTGTGTGACGCGCTTAATGTTTGTAGTAAGAAAAGCACATAGCCTGTGGCTCCTAGCGACAATTGGGTTAATAGTGGCGGCGTGCGGCATTCTTCCCGAGACACTCGTGTGGCTTCAAGAGGTAGATTTTGAGGTCGATCCAAAGGCGAATAATGGCAATGCGTTTAGCTGCCACATAGTTGTAGCGTGTTCGAATGACCTGTGTATGAGGCTCCAGACAATGGATGCAAAGGGCTACTTCCAGGCCACTACCTCACTGGAGAAGACATATAAAGACTCGATAGAGATCTTCAAAATCGACCTAGTTCCTGGGCGTGATAGGAAGGGGTACCGCGTAGATATAAAATCCAGGACGAAGGCGAAGGCAGCATTCCTATTCGCGAAGTATCTAACCCCAGGAAAGTTTATGGAAAATGTCGGAGTTTCGAACCGCATAACTGTAAGGTTCCTACCTAACAAGATGGAGGTGCATCACAACATTGACCTTGAAGCACTAACAAAGAAACTGGGCAACGGTTAGATGTCATCAAACGAACAAGTACTAACGCAAATCTGGAGTGAGGCTGAAAACGATCTGAAGACGATGGTGGGCGAGAAGTCAGTTAAGGCCTGGATATCTAAACTTGGAGTTATCGGGTGTGACGATGGGATACTCAAGCTCTCCGCCCCATCAAACTTCGTGAGAGACAATGTACTATCGCGATTCTCTACTGAGATCATAAGCGTTATTAACTCATATGGGTGCAACGTCAAATTCCTAAACATAGAGGTGTACGACTGCAACAACCAGGATGTGGTTGCAAACTCAACTGATGATCAGGAGGATGTCAAAAGCATCTCCGTTCTAGACAAGCGATTCACATTTGAGAACTTCGTCGTAGGTAAGCCAAACGAGTTTGCATATGCAGCTGCGATACGGGTAGCTGAAGCCGACACCCCTCAATTTAATCCGCTATTTTTATACGGCGGAGTAGGCCTTGGGAAGACCCACCTGATGCACGCTATCGCATGGCATGTTATGAAGGTGCATAAGAAGAAGAAAGTCATCTACATATCAGCTGAGAAATTCATGTACCTGTTCATCAAATCACTACGCTTCAAAGATACGATGTCGTTCAAGGAGATGTTTAGAAACGTGGACATCCTGATGATAGATGATGTCCAGTTCATAGGCGGGAAGGATACGACTCAGGAAGAGTTCTTCCACACATTCAACGACCTCGTAGATAACAACAGACAGATTGTGCTGTCAGCTGATAAATCCCCATCTGACTTGGAGGGAGTGGAAGATAGGCTGAAATCGAGGCTCGGCTGGGGCTTGGTAGCGGACGTGCATCCCACCAGTTATGAATTGAGACTGGGAATCCTGCAGGCGAAATCTAAGCAATACAAAATGAGCATCCCTGGTGATGTCCTGGAGTTCCTGGCATTTAAGATTACATCGAACATAAGGGAACTCGAGGGAGCCTTGAACAGGGTCGTAGCACACGTCACACTCATTGGTCGTGATATCACAATTACTGTCGCACAGGAGGTCCTAAGTGATCTCCTCCGCTCTAATGAGAAGTTTATCACGGTGGAGCTAATCCAAAGGAGAGTGTGTGAATTCTACAGTGTTAAGCTATCTGATCTGAATTCACCGAAGCGGCAGAAAGCTATCGCTACGGCAAGGCAGGTGGCTATGTACCTCTGCAAGGAGCTCACTACGAAGTCCCTAGCAGATATCGGCAGGAGCTTCGGTGGCAGAGATCACACTACCGTCGTTCACGCCATTAGGAAGATGAAGGACTTCATTAAGCGTGACAAAATGTTCGCTGCCGATTTTGAAATTCTAACAAAATCGTTTGAGAACTAGGGAGGGATGCAGTGAGTAAGAACGGCAAATCACAATACTCCGATAGCTGCAATAAGCTGTTTTCGTACTGGCGCTTCAGGACGCTGTACTCGATAGTGATAGGATACTCATCCTTCTATCTGATCAGGCAGAACTTCTCAATCGCGATCCCAGCTATATGTTCCGATCTATCGCTAACGAAGTCAGATATCGGGATAGTCATTTCGATAGCCGCCATTATCTATGGCCTAGGGAAGTGCATATTTGGTATGATAGGTGATAGGTACAGCGCTAGGTACGTGATGGCCATAGGGCTCCTGGTGTCCGCCATCATGAATCTTGGAATGGGGTTTAGTTCGATCCTCCCGGCCTTCGCTGTGTTTTGGGCTCTTAACTTCTGCTTCCAATCGATGGGGTGGCCGCCATGTGCGAAGCTGCTTACCCACTGGTATAGCCCAACTGAGATAGGGACAAAGTGGGCACTGTGGAATACCTCGCACCAGATAGGGAGCGCCTTGATAGTCTCGGTTGCTCCATTCATACTGATGCACCTGGGGTGGCGGTATGTTTTCTTCATTCCTGGAATCTGTGCGATCATCATGTCGATTGTCATATTCAACAGATTGCGCGATACACCAGAGTCGCTGAAGCTACCATCGGTTGAGAAGATCACGGGGCTAGCATCGGTAGCTCAGTGTGAGAAGTGGAGTACCAGTGAGAAGAAGCTCACGTATGCCGAGACTATCAAGATGGCTCTCTGCAACAGGTTCGTCTGGTATGTTGGCCTTGCGAATTTGTTCGTCTACATATGTAGGATGACATTCCTGAATTGGGGCCCAACGCTGCTGCTAGAATCAAAAGGAAGCTCTCTCGCCTGTGCTGGATTTCAGATGGTCGCATTCGATGTTGCTAGTATGTTTGGCGGGATCTGCGCCGGATACATGTCAGACAAAGTCTTTAAAGGCAGGCGCGGCCCAGTATCTGTTTTTTGCATGTTAGCAATAGGGGTGCTTGTTACGGTACTGTGGCTTGCCCCGGCATCCCATGTTACCAGCTCCATCTGTATGCTATGCATAGGCTTCCTGATATCTGGTCCTCAGATTTTAATAGGGGTGGCCGCTGTGGATTTCGCATCGAAAAAGGCAGCCGCAACAGCATCCGGATTTACAGGGACACTCGGATACGCCGGCACAGCAATAGCAGGACTCGGTACTGGGTTCCTAGCAGATAAGTATGGGTGGGGTTCGGTGCTGATATCAACCGCTGCCGCCGCCCTGATCGCCGCCCTGTTCCTATCACTAACCTGGAACAAGAAATCACAACTTCTGACTGATACGGAAAATGATGAATAATAGACCTCTTTCAAAACCTTCAGAATCAGAGTTATTGCTAGGAGACACGCAGTGTACCTCGACCCAGCAGGAAGGAGAGTTTGGGGAGAGTTCTGATCTTCAAACCAAGATTGAATCCCTCTTCAATGGGCAGTCAGAATTGAATGAGCTAGATACCCTTGCGTGCATCGATGAGGTGTTCGCCCTTCTGGAAAGCGGGAAGATCAGAGTAGCTGTCAAATCTCCAGGAGGGGAGAATGCCAATGGTGGGAAGTGGATCGTATCGCAGTGGATAAAGAAGGCGATCCTCCTGGCGTTCAAATTCAGAAAAAGCATGAAGCGCGAATTCGACTCATTTGATAAACTCGGCCTCCTTGAATTTGATTACGAGGACCCGACGTACAGGAAGGTTCCTAACGCTGTCATTCGAGAAGGAACCTACATCGGAAAGAACGCCGTCATTATGCAGAGCTACATCAATACGGGAGCATACATAGGGGATGGGACGATGGTCGATATAAACGCCGCAATAGGATCGTGCGCGCAAATCGGAAGCAGATGCCACATCGCTGCACAGGCATGCATCGGAGGTGTCCTAGAGCCAGTCGCAGCAAATCCAGTTATCATAGAGGATAACTGCTTCATAGGAGTACACAGCTCAGTCCTCGAGGGGGTACTCGTTGAGGAGGATGCTATCATCGCTCCGGGTGTTAATCTCACAGCTTCAACTAAAATCATAGACCGTCAAACTGGTGAGGTGTTTAGGGGAGTCGTACCAAGTGGAGCCGTGGTAGTCCCCGGTAGCTACCCCAGCAACGGCCTCAACATCGCCTGCGGAGTGATAGTCAAAACCGTAGACTCCCAGACCAAGTCCAAGACTGGCATCAATGAGATCTTAAGAGATGCCGACTAGCTCACCATCTTCAAGCGTTCAGAAATGGAACTATTGTTGGTGACTAAGTTCAGACATGAGCATTCGAGCAGCGGATCGATGAAGCAGGAAACTGATTATGGAGAGTTTGGAAAGAGGTCTATGCATGCAGATATGTTACATACACGAGAAAAAACAACTCACCGGCTTTAGCCGGTGAGTTGTTGTTTGTCTTGATAACTCAGAGGTAGCCTGGGTAGGTACCTCATATGATTATGGTAGGATGATATGTTGCGGAATGCAAATTATTTTTACGCCCATGTTTGAGTCGGCAACCGCAACCCTAACTTATTGGTTCCTCCGCTATCTCGACAACTGAATTTTCATTCTGTGCGGTTGGTGGTGTATCGGATTCTAGTACATCGAGGACTTCCTGTTGGGCTGGTGTTGGAGGAGCTTTCTGTCCTCCAACTGGTGCAGCAGTAGGTGTGGATGTGGCTTCTGGTTTCGCTGGCGATTCGGGTGTTCCAGATGCTGTAGTAGCAGCTCCCTTGCTATCCTGATTCCCTTCTGATACACTGGTACTACCCGTAGAAGATATAAGCTTATTTACCAAGACAGCCTCATTCACAACAGCTGTAATCGACGATGGTATCTCAGGCATTTTCCCAGCTGGAACTGGAACCCTTAAAGTAGTTACAGCCGCGACGCCAGGCTGCTTCGGAATCGATGGTGTAAGCCCAACGGAAATCCTAGCATCCTTCCCACTGCTAAGCGGAATCCTGAAGCTGAGGACAACCTGGTTAGGAGAGAGCTGCTCTGCATTAACCGAGTCAGTTCTATATTTTTGCAGCATTCTGAGGGCAGCCCAATTTCCTACACATTGGATCTTCGCCGTGCTATCATCTATAATGATGTCAGGATCGTTGTGATCTGCGAGCGGCTTCTCGGCCTGTGGATCGTCGCTTGTCCATCTGAAATTGAACTCTATTGATTCCCCGAAGTACCACAACCCGGCTTTATCCTGTGATATCGGTTCGATAGCCGCGTCGCCGTTAGGCCTGAAAATCCTATCGACTAGGTAATCAGTGTTAGCCTCCTCGCGTTTGTTAACGTCGAAGTTGGCCTCCAGATTCACCTTCATGACATCACGTTGGCTCCCCAAGAAATCGCCCAAGAATAACCTTAGATCGTGTATCTTCTGCAGGAACTCATATGGGGCCTTGGCATCATCACCGAGCTGGTATATCTGGTCGAACACCCTCTCAGGCGTCCCTCCAAACTCGTCGTACATCCTGAAGAATTCTCTGACGGAATCAATGTCAGCATCGGTAGCGATTCGCTGAGATCTGTCATAGTTGGTAAATGGGTACTTCCCATCTAGGTGCTTGGAGTAGTAATCTCTTAGTGACTCGTATCGTGCTACGTTCCGCGCCCTCAGCAAAACCTCTGCTCGTGCCATTATGCCGCGTTTGATATCCTTGACGAGCTTTAGGAAATAATCTCCAGACTCTCCGCTGAGATCCTTCTCACTAATTTTCGATGTGATATTGTCGAGGGTGTACTCGTTGAGAGTCCTCATTATGAACCTCTCAGCCGCGATCAGAGAGCTGGACGGATTCTTCTTTTGCAGCCCCTTCACGGCTTGCACTATCCTAGTCCACTTTACGAGCTGCTGGTGACTCCCGAAGTTCTGATCAAACACAACGTCGGCGTTCAGAAACTCCACGATTGGATCAGCGAAGTCCAGTGCCAGCCTCGAGATTACGCTACGCTGCAGCTGTATGTACATAGACAGCTCCTCGGCATCTGCGGATGAGAATGCGGCGAGCCCAGCACCTGCCTCCCCATTCCAGAACTTGAATGTCAAATCTGCCGGGATGTAGGGCTTTTGATTTTCGAGAAGCTTATCAATGTGGCTTAGCATCGTGAAGCCTACGATATTTAGGACGCTCCTCAGATTCCCGAAAACAAATCCGAACTTATCATCCTTCAGGATTTCAAGGAGGTTGACGAGTCTACGAGCCACCCCCTTAAGCTCAGTAACTTGCTTTTGCAGAATTTCTTCAGATGTAATTTCCGAGGTAATTCCAGTTGGAGCATCCACTAGGCTCTGTGACTTCGCTACCGTGTCGGCTATGAAGCTTGCTACACTAGCCTTCGCAATCAGCGATATCCCTTCTTGAAGCGCCTTCGGAAAACTCTTAAGCCCGACAGCAATGAACTGCTCATAGCGCTTCCCGGTATCGTAGGCATACTGCACAAGGTCATCATCCCAGAAGATCATCTTCCCTTCTGGGATATCGGTGATTAACTTGTACCCCTCAGACTTCTCCATGAACGGCTCAGCGCACAATTGAGTGAGGCAGCGCTCAATGGTAAATATCCCACTTGATGGGAACTCCTTCTCCGGCCCCTTCTTATCCTTCTCCGTGCTCTTTGTTGCATCACGCTTTAGCGTTTGGTTAAACTCAAGAAGCTTCGCCTTTAGATACCCAAAATTAACAGCCGTAGCATCTAGTAGCTTTTGAGATACCTCCTTACCGAACATAGTTTCAACGCCATCAAGCAAGGAGTCATACTCGCTATCGGCCTCAAACACATCCTTATCAAGCCACGTCTTCCCCTCCTCTCCAAGCTCCTTACACGCAGCCGTCAAATCCCTAGAGAACTCAGTGAGCTTTGAGCAGTCTGGATCTTCCCGCAACCTCTGCCTAGTGAGCTGTGTTACAAAGCCAGTAAGTGATGACACGATTCCATTTTTCGATGCCGCTGTGAATACGGTATCGAGGTAATTTTGAAAGAGCCCTATGAGGGTATTGTATGCGACCTGCCTATACGGTGCCAGGTTTATCGGAGGAAACGGGGTGTTTATCAGGATGCGGCGCACCTCCTGATAATTAGACAAAAACTCTTCTGATAGCGAACCATGGAAGGTATATGAAATGAGGTCATTCAGGTCCTTCGGATCTCCTGCAGCTCTCAATGCATCAAACTTCTTTATGTTCTTTTCAAGCTCAATAAGACCAAAGACATACTGCTTCAGCTGTGCATACTCAGCACTCCTGCTCGGGTTCAAGACGTTGGCGATGCTAGTGGACTTGCTCTCCGGCTTCATGTTTAATAGCTCCCTTGCCTTCAAGACGAGGTTCATATATATAGTCCTAACGATCACCCTCTGGTACGAAGCTCTAAGTGTCTCAGTTAGGAAGCTATTGATTGAGCTGAACCATGAGGCCGGAACGAAGATCGACGAGAATCTAACATTGCTGAGTTGCTGCATTATCGCAAGTAAGCTACTAGTGCAGTCCGCGAGAATCTCATTCCCATCAGCCTGCAGGTTCTTGTACGTTAGATCCCCAGCACTCCTGATGAGTGATGATATCTTGAACAGCGACGGATACAGCACATCCTTGTCATGTCTCAGCGTGTCATACGCATTGAACAACCCGTAACTTCCGATGGAGACGAAGGTAGCAGTAGACACCTTAGCAATGAAGATCGACCTGTTCGAGCGGTAGATCTTGGATCTCATTGGAGACGCTACCCCAGCTTCCGCGAAGATTTTCTTTATCAGAAGGTCATCAAAAAAGAATATCTTTTTCGGGGTAAATGCTTCATCATTAAGTGAGATGGATACATCCCCAACTTCATTTAAATCAGCATCTGGAGTCCCGATCATCGCCATCGTATCATCCGATACGCCATTTGATACGCTCTGCCCATCGAATGGCAACAGCGGCATCATCTTGCTGTCGCCAGTGAAATAGAATCCCCTGAAATAGAATCTCTCATCGATGGAGGAGGACTTGAAGATGTTATCTATGTAGATTCCGAGGGAGTGCTTGATAGTGAGAAGCTCACTTGGGAACACAAAGATGCCATCCCTTGTGGTCGTCGTGAAGCTCTCCGTCAGTATCTCCATACGGATTTCATTGAGCTCATTCTCGAGGGTGGCAAACCCCTCATCTACAACCTTCGGATTATAGACAGCATCAATTGCATATGGAGATGACCACCCCAGCATATTGTTTCTATTCCTAACTGGGATCTCAGAACAGAAGCTCTGGAATCCTGGGACGATATCCGTCTTCGTCACAACGACATACACAGGCAATTTCATCCCAAGGTAGCTCTGAGCGAAGTGCAACTTGCGAGCCACAAACTGAGCCCTCTTTGCTAGATCCTCGGTCGGTAGCTTGTTCTTGCCGTAAAGCTCCTCAGCTGAAATGGCTAGGACTATACCATTTAGAGGTCTTGCTGCCCTGTACCTCGAAAGCATATTGATGATTATGTTCCAGCCCTTCTCATCAGCGTTATACCCGCCGCGTGGTAAAAACATGCAGCCCTGTATATCTAGGACAACACCGTTCTTCAAGAACCACCAGGTACATGGCGAATCCTCTTCCTCATCGTTATAAATCTCATTGCTCGTGAAGCCCCTCATAAGCGAAGACTTCCCGACGCCCTCCCCACCAACCAGCATATACCACGGCAGCTTGTACTTAGACCCCGCACCAAGTGAACTCCTCAAGAAATCCATAGCCTTGAAAAAAGACTTAACGATTCCATTAGCCCGTATGTACCCCTTTGTAATCAGGTACCTATTAAACAGCTCGCCAATCGGCCACGGGCTACCGGCATCTGGATCCGACGGGCTTTCATCCTTTTCCCCGCTACCTTGTGTTGCGGATGGAGGAAGGCCAAGCCCCTTCTTCGCCTTCACCTCCGCCCTCTTCAGTGAAATCAATGTGAAGATCGTAACGAGGAGCATCGCAACAAACGCCACCGCCAAGATGACACATATGAGCATCGACACCGAGAGCCCCCCCTCGCTGAGTCCCGCAACTATGTTACCTATGAATTGGCTAAAGAAGTTCATAGACCGTCATCCCGCCCAAACCTCCACAATCAGTTTCTTGCTGCGTCGATCCGGTGCTCGAATGCTCATGTACTCTCTTGTACACTCCGCTTCTCCGCTCCGTGTCTCCTTGCAATAATCCTGATTCTGAAGGTTGCGAATTGGATTTAATCTACTCCTCCCACCGCGGCCCCCACTGCTTGAAGTCCGAGCTCCTGCTGCCACCGCCTCTCCTACCAAGCACAGTTTCCTTTGGAACGAGAAATCAGAAACCAAATTTACGTAGCGTATTGTCAAGGGCGACAGAGCGAAGCGTCCCTTGACAACTCGAGTGGAGTAAATTGGTACAATCGAGGGACTCCAAAGGGAACTAGCAGAAACATGGAAGAGGTCGATCAGAGCATCGCCAATCATAGCAGCGGCCCCTGTCTCGTCTGTTCAGATATCTGTTTCAATACGTCGCTGATTTCACCGGTGATCCCGCACCAGACTATGTACGATATCACGATGTATGCCATGATGATGGATGCTATGCACCACGCCCAAAACCTATGATCCGGAATGCTACTGTTGTCGCTATCGAAATTCGTGTACTCGTAGCATGAGCAGATCATGTGCGTTCTTCCCGGGAAAAACAGCTTTGATTGATGAGAGGAGAGCATCGCGTACAGGCGGTTCTTATACCACGATATCTGCTCATCTGCATTCACCGCTCCACGGTACTTCCCTTTAAATCCGAGGCTAAGTGCCATTAGGTACAGGAAGGCCATGTCCTCATTCCTCACATCGACTATCACATCATCGGCCATGGTGAAGAACCTGTCACCAGCCACCTCCGTCTGAAACAGCTGCTTCTCCAGGAGTGTGAATCTCCAAAACGCAGCTCCATCCCACTTGAGGTTCAAAAATATCTCATCCGCCAGGACGGTCATTATGTACTTCGCATCCCCTATGAAACTTTGAGCTATCCTAGATTTTGCTAGCATAACGCTGACCACATTCTCGATGACCTTTATCATCTTCTTCTGTATGCTAACTACTGCTACCTCGGCCTCATTCTTCTGTACCGTACCGGCCTCTCCAGCAGGAGCTTCCTCACCCGGCTTCAGACTCTTAGTGCCCTGTGAACAGTACATACTCAATGCCCTCTCCTTATGTCTCAGGAGCTCATAATAGAAAGCCTGAAAGCCGTGAACTACCGCACTGTCACTCGCATCAAAATTCATCTAGCGTTAGTCCTTCCTTTTGGGAGATATAGGGTGATCTCATTCGGGTGCACACTCGATGTGTTCCCAGGATTAAAGACATGAAGATTCTGCTCCCCTTTAATGAACTCACCATCGGTATCTACCTCAAACACAGTTACCCCAACGCCTGGAAGAATCCTTGCTATGATCTCGCGACGGATGACTGCTCTACTCGCCCCCTTCGTCCTCTTCGTCCTCACGTCCTCAATTGCGAAATCAGAGACTATTACGGCGTCACGCATCCAGGCTTCCACCTCGGAAACATTACATGCCTTATCGACACGCACCCCCACATAGAGCTTCCCGTCGAACACTTTCGCTAGGTCATTGTCAGATACGTACCTGTAAAAGAAGCGCTCCTTCTTGTTGAAGGGGAGTAGCGTAAAGCCACGCTCGACAGTGGATATGTAGTGCTCTATGAGGTCGATGACAGGGTACATACAGCGATCGATATCACAGTGATCGTACGATCTCATGATCGGAATGATGTCGGTTGGGATTAGGACGGAGACGGCTCCAAGGACAGTCGCAAGCTCCTGATATAATTCGTATGGCCTTATCTCATTGCTGTAGATTAATGCTTCGAACCCTGGCATAATGGAAGAGATCTGCGCAAGGATCTCAGACGTCTCGTGGTGCACACTATCATCAGCAAGATTCTGAAGCTTCTCAACGAGGAACACCACCTTCTCTCTGATCGAAATCGCTAGGCTCTCACACCTCTTCCAAAGTGGGAAATGCCGCTCTATGAAGAAGCACGGCGGAGTCCTATTCTTGATGTGACACACCCCGTCGGATTTGATTATAACACATAACGGAAAGCCTATGCAAAAATCTGGAACCGTATCCCCAGCGTGGAGAAAGGCATTTGGAAAGAGCCTCGGAACGCGTATCTCATTTTCCTTGATATTTTCATCACGAACAATGTTACCATCTATTGAGTAGAATCGTGCTGGATTCCCAAGGACCGGAGAAACGTCATCTGAGCTCTCAGCAATCGTGAGGTACACAGTTACCTCATTAATTCCGGCAGGCATCGCTGTATTGAGATTCAGGTTGAGAGGCTTCAGGTTCTCATGCTTCTCCGGAAAGAAACTGAGGATCAGCCCATCCTGAAAAACGGCTTCCAGTTCAGTTATTTTGAGGTAGCCATCTGTTAAGGCAACGGTGTCCATCCTCATATGTCTTATGCCGTAATGATTGGAAGATAGGAGCCTTATCTGCGTCGCGAGAACCCTGAAATTCCGCATGTCATTCTGCTGGAAATGATGCTGAGATAGAAGCATCCCTTCATGCCAATTTATGTCAAGAGGGATCTGATAAATCTTTTTGCTGGTCTGTGTCATTACAAACAACCCACGACTCGGCGCACGATTATTTTATAGAAATCAAGGTAAGATTCATACAAAATTGAGGAACGTCATTGAAATTTAAGATAAAATTAATGCTAGCTCGGCTTACGTGGTTTCATGTGTCCCTAGCACATCGTGTAATCTGCATAGTTACCCTCTGTATGTTGGCCTTTGCGCAACTCAACGTGCATGCTGCAGGGCAGCTTGATGAGGCGGCCGATGCTCAACTCACAGCAAAATATGAGAAGTGGAAGAAGGCTGTTACGAACCCAAACGACTGCCTCAATGTGTTCCTGTTTTTCTACAACAACCCTCATTGGCCGTTGTTCCACGAAACAGTGAAGATTGCTGAAACCAAGATCTCCCCTCAGACTTCGGACTCTGTGCTCCTAAAGTGGTTCAAGAGGCATACTCCCAAAACTCGAGAAGGGCTCATCGCATACATAGACCGTCTCCTCAGATCAGAGCCAGATTTCGCAATTGAGTACATAAGGCAGACGTGGATCCTGCAGAATCTAGCTCCGGAGTTTCTCATAGCTTTTCGTCTGAGGTATAAGGATTTCATACGCCCTATCGATGATGCACAAAAAGCTAAGCGTCTCGTGGGGTTACTGAACATTCCGCAGTTGCAGGCTTTGCAGCAGGTTACATCAGATGAGGTCCGTGCCTACATATCGAATTTTCTAGAGCGTGTCGCCAACACGAAAATGCGTGGCTACAAAAGGGCGCAACTTGTGGATGTTGATAGCAGGTACGCCATAGTTCAAAAGCTCATAAGCCAGAACAAATTTATGGACGCTGCTAATGTCTTGACGCTATCAAATACCGATGAAGAAAGGCACGGCCTCACATTCCTTGAGCTGAGACGCGATATCGCATATAGGGTTCTGCGTGCAGGCCACCCTGAGCTTGCCTACAGCGTTATGAGTCAGTACAAGGTTGATACCACACCTAAGGATGAGAAGGTAGCGAGAGTAGAGTGGCTGCTAGGGTATATAGCATACAGGTTTTTGCATGAGTTCAAAAGTGCGATCACCCATTTTGAAGCAGCATACAACAACTCCACAAACCCCATACGACTCAGCAAAAATGCGTTTTGGTTGGCGGAGGTGCACAACGCTAATGAAGACATTCTGCATGGCCTTGAGTGGTACAGAAAAGCCGCACAGCACCCATCGACATTCTACGGATATATCGCCAACGAGAAAGCTGTAGCTATTGGTGGACCGGACGTTGCGTCGGCGATGCTTGATAGGGCTGCCGTACCCGCCCTAACCGAGATGGTATTCTACAACAGGGAACTTGTCCAGGTATTGCTCAGGGTTCCAGATAGGACTATGCGTAGGCATTTCTACGCTCAGCTAATCCGTGATATCGCAGACCCAGTGGAAGAGATGCTGATATTAGGCATCGCAATTCGCAATGGAGAAATCGCTATCCTGATTTCCGAGAACTCCAGAAGGCAGAGGTATTTCACATCTCGAGATGCTTACCAAGTCCTGGATCAACCAGCTCAAAACTACGTTTCAAGAGTTAGCAGAGACCCGTGCTTCATGGCACTCGTCCACTCAGTGATCCGCAGCGAAAGCAACTTCAAAGCAAATGCAGTAAGCCACGTGGGAGCGCAGGGCCTCATGCAGATCATGCAGGCGACAGCACAGTTTGAAATCAAGCGATTGGGGCCAAGGTTCTACGTTGGAGCCTCTCTCTTCGACGTTCAGACAAACATCTCAATCGGAGCATCGATCCTCTTTCGCGCACTCAGGACGTATGATAACAACGTAGTGTACGTAGTAGCCGCTTACAACTGCGGAGATGGGAATCTCAGAAAATTCAAAAGGAGCATCCAGAAACTGAAAAACCTGACTGCGTTCGATATGATGGAATTGATCCCTATCAAGGAGACGAGGATATACGTGAAGCACGTGCTCCGGGCCCTATTCACATATTCGAAAATTTTTGATAGTGGCAGCTGCTATGGATATTATCCTAGAGCAATGCTAACCCTTCCTGTAATTCAGCCAGTCGCCCAACAGCATAGTGCATCTGCAGCACATCCAAAGACTACTAAGGCACACGGAAAACGGAGGCATGGTGCTTCGTAAAAGGAGGAAGTCCAATCACACAATGCCGGCGATTTGGTGTAGCTCACCCTGCCAGCTTTGGAGTTGTTTCCTGAGTTCTGGATACTCGCTGCACTCAGCCCCATCTGTCTGTTTTGCAGATCGCACTCTATGGAGTAATTCTACGAACTCATCCACCTCTGCCTCATCGTCATCAGATGTAGTGATTTTCATAATAGCCTCATTAGGGCGCCCAAGGATCAGCGAATCACATATCCCCAGGGACTGCGCTATATGATCAGTTACGAGAGGAATGATTGGATGAGCCACCCTCAGGTACTCAGCATACACGCGCAGCGCAACTGCTTTCGTCCAATCATCATCCAGCAACTTCACGGCCTCTATGAAGAAGTCACAGTATGCATTCCTGAGGAACGACTGGATGTTGCGAGCAGCGTAATCGAATCTGTATTCCTGGATGTTCTGATCGATCTCGCCCTGGAATTTCTGAAACTTCGCAATGATCCAGTTATTGACTTTTCCCTTCGTTGCAGCGTCCGGAATCTCGCATTTGGCCGGTATGTTCTTGGTCTGCAAGAACCTCGCTGCGTTCCATACCTTCGTCAGGAAGTTCCTATTAATCTTAACGTTATCCCTGCTTAGTTTCACGTCTCTTCCTGGAACGGACAGAAGCGCCAAAGTGAGCCTCAGCGCATCGGCTCCAAACTCCTCCATCAGGTCATGTGGGGCAATCACATTCCCCTTAGACTTCGACATTTTCTGACCTGCCCCATCTCGCACAAGGGCATGTACATACACATCCTTGAACGGAACTCTCTTCATGAAGTGAACGCTCATCATAATCATCCTCGCTACCCAAAAGAAGATTATGTCGAACCCGGTAACTAGCACTGTCGTTGGATAGTACGTTTTGAGGAAGGCGGTATCGTCAGGCCAGCCGAGTGCGGCGAACGGCCACAGTCCAGAGGAGAACCAGGTATCGAGAACATCAGGATCCCGTGTTAGCTGGTCTTTTGATATGCCGCATTTGGCAGCCTGCTCAATAGCTGTCTCCTCGCTCTCCTCAACAAAGACTTCGCCATTCGGCCCGTACCATGCTGGAATCTGGTGGCCCCATACTATCTGTCTCGATATGCACCATGGCTCGATATTCCGCATCCACTCGAAATATGTGTTGACCCACTTCGAAGGGTAGAATTTGATCTCTCCATTTTCGACTACCTTTATGGCTTCCACCGCTAGTGCCTTCGCATCTACGAACCACTGATCAGTTAGAAGTGGCTCGATTACGGAACCTGATCTATCGCAGTATGGAACAGTGTGAACTATCTGCTCCTCGCGCACCAGCAGGCCATCTCCCTTGAGCTTATCGAGTACTAGCTTCCTGGCCTTCTTTAGATATACTCCCTGCAGGTAGTCTGGTATGCAAGCACCATCCATATGCCCTCTCTTGTCAATCACAGAGATGCATTCAAGATGGTGACGCTTGCCAATGGCGAAGTCGTTGAAGTCGTGCGCCGGAGTAACCTTGAGGCATCCAGTTCCTTTTTCGATATCCACGTACTCATCGGCTACTATCGTGATTTTCCTATCTGTGTGTGGTACGATCACACTCTTTCCTACCAGGTGCTTATACCGTATATCAGTCGGATTCACAGCGATTGCGGAATCTCCAAATATCGTCTCGGGTCTCGTTGTAGCCACTGTGATGTACTCATCTGAATCTACGAGCTTGTACCTTATGTGCCAGAGCGTCCCGGGCTCTTCTCGATTTTGAACCTCCAAATCTGAGACGGCGGTTTCGAGCTTGGTATCCCAGTTCACAAGTCTCTTGTCTCTGAATATCAGGCCTTCCTTATACAGTGCAACGAACACCTTTGTGACAGCCTTACAGAACTCATTATCCATCGTGAATCTCGACAGCTCCCATGGGATGGAGCACCCGAGTTCCTTCAGCTGTTCGACTATCATCGAGCCAGATTTATTTTTCCACTCCCAAACCTTCTTGATAAACTCTGCACGCGTGAGAGTCTGAACATCGACGCCCTGCGACTCAAGCTCCTTCGTCACGACGAGCTGTGTAGCGATGCCAGCATGATCAACACCGGGCTGCCACAGGGTATTGCAGCCCCTTTGCCTGTGATACCTAATTAATATATCCTGAATCGTGTATGTCAGCGCATGGCCAACGTGCAGGTTCCCGGTAACATTTGGAGGTGGCATCAGGATGGAAAACATTTCATTCGCTGTACTATCAGGCTGGAACCGCGACTGCGTACTCTCGTACACCCGCCCTTCATACTCCGCCGGATTACATACCTTTTCCAGGTTTGCTTCTGTCATTAAGTCCTCGTGTGGTTGCAGCGAATCATATAGAGACGCCTTGGTCAGTTAGGATTTGGATCCAGTGTACCACGCCCAGCGACGTGAGTCACTCTTGAATCTTCACATGGGCGTAAATTCCGCTTTGCTCCTTTCATAGCTCCGTGGTAGGCTGATACTAGAGGGGAGGATGAGCTTCCTCCCAGACGGCACTTATCAGGGAGCTAGGTATGAAAAGGATAATCTTGATAGCTGGTGCGCTGTGTAGTAGCGAGGGGTGTCTTGGGAGTGATAACTCACCGCCTATGTATCCACCTTCAGAAAGTAACGATAGTACTGGTACTGCTGAAGTGCTTTCAGAAGAACTAGATCCTCTGAGCAGAGTGCTGGCGAAGCTCAATAAGCTCAATCCATCCTCCAGGGAGTATGATTTGAAACTGGAACAAGCAGTGGAATTTGTGATGGGAATGCCGGGATTGATAAACAGGATAATCCAAACCATGCCGTATTCAGATATGGTGTGCACGTTGGATAGATTTGGAAACGGTGCCGTAAAAACTGAAGTACGCCAGCGGATAATGGACGGAAAGCTATCTCCTTACCAATAGCAGTATGCCGGTTAGCATTGTGAATAGCGGCACGATACAGGTTGCGATTTGCCCTGGTAATCTGCCGTGTGCTCCGAGAGCTACCATAACGTTGTTGAGGAAGTATATCGGGAATGCCACCGCTACCAGGGCAGCTACTTTTATGGCGTATCTCCTGGAGTTCCTTATGTTGTGATTCCTGCACATGGCAGTAGCCAGGATGATGAAAGCGAACATCTGTAGGATTGATGATAACCTGACGAACCAGTGGATCCTATATCCAGCACCGGAAAGCCCAGTGTGCTCCAGTGCATCAATGTACTTCCCCATACTCCAAAACGATATCCCTGCCGGGTTCGCCTTCATCTTGTCAATTTTGGAAACGCTGACTGTGGTGTCGATTTTCATCTGATCCAAGGTTTCTCCCTGACCACTGGCGGTTGCTATTGTTGCTTTGCTAAGCACCCACTGCCCGTTTAGGATTTTAGCGGATGCGGAATATACGGACTGCACCAGCTCGCTATGCTCATTGAACTCAAACAGCCTAAAGTTTGAAAACGTTTTTTGGGAGATGTCAAATGAGGATGCGTTTATTATGTACGACTTCTGGTCACACACATCTCTTAGCCAGATCCCACTGTTAGTGACCGCTAGGCAGTTATCCTGCGGCTGGCGGAATTTAGCTTTGATCGCAGTGTCGAGCAGCGCTACCTCATTGATTGAGTGTGCAGAAATCAAGTCAAGGACGGTGATGTAGAAAGCACCAAGCAATGCAGCCCCAATCAGTAGCGACTTCAGTATGTCGAACGTCGTAGCTCCCATCGTCCTCATTGCCGTTAACTCCAGCTTCCAGTGCATCGTTGTGAAGAACAGAATCGATGCTAAAAACACTGTGAACGGACAAAAGGAAAAAACACTTATTGCTGTGTGATGGGCGGTTAGCTTCAAGAGTGTCATGAGAGGCACATGAAGGCTGTTTGAGAAGCACCTGCGTACCACCTCCATCAGCTCCAGGATCGCTATAGTGAACACGAAGCAAACGATCACCGTAGCGAAAGACTTGAAGAACGACTTGATGATGTAACGCGAGAGGATGCCTGTGAATCTCATTTATAATTTCTCCTGACAAGGTGCGCTCCCAAGATGGCGATTACGATGCCGGTGGCGATGTAGTTGATCACGGTGAAGTTGCTAGATCTAGTTGTAACGTTCTTTGCTATCAGGAAACATATCTGAGTTAGAGTTCCAAGCGAGAGACACTTCAAAGCTCCAAACCTACCACGCCCCCTTTCCTCCGGTCTCATCATAAGAAGGATAACGATCATAGCATTGATAATCACGATGAACGGCGAGAGGATTCTGTAGTGGTACTCCGAAAGGCAGTTTCGTTTAAATTCTGGATCGCTGGTTGTGGCAACGGTGCGCATTAGCTCTGCCTGTGTCTTGGTACCCGGCTTGTTCGTGCTGTAGTGAAACCTCTTCAAAAATGGCGTTATGTCATATGAGAAGTTTTTGAATTTCAGGGAGGATACCACGGTGTTGTCTCTCTTGAGTTCCTGCCTGCACCCCTCCTCCAGCATTATGAAATAGCTCTCATTTTTATCCACGTACATGGTTCCCTTTTTGGCGGTGATGATGTTGACGTTGGCATTCTGATTCTCCTCCTTAGGTATGTATGAGATAAACACGTCCTCCAAGGATGAGCGCTTTCTATCTCCGATATAGATAACCGAGCTCCCTATGACGTTGAACGTTCTCGTCTTCACGATAGACATCGATATTTGGCCTTTCACTTTTTTTTGAATGGTCTCGAATCTCCCGTAGGCATGAGGAGATATGACGGTTTGAAGATGGAACTCCGCCATCGATACCAGTAGCGAAAAAACTATTATTGGAGACAGGATGTTGATCTCATTTCCAGTAGATGTCATTATGATTATCAGCTCGTTATCGTTTCGCATTTTGTGGAGGCAGGCGATTGTCGCAATCAGCGTACACATCGGTAAAATGACGCCAATCATTCCGGGTAGTAGGCAGGCAATTAGTTTAAAGAGCATAGTGATGGTGATTCCATCCGACGCAATCAACTCGACATACCTAACGGAGATCGACACCCATATCATCATTACGACGATGGGAGTGATGATACAAAACGACGTTAGCAGCTTCTTGAAGATGTATCGGAAGAGTATGTTGAACGGCATCTTACTCACGACATCATTAACATCAGGCTCCAGACATCTTGTCTATCTTCCTGATCCTGTTATCATACCTTTCCTCTGGCAACGGCGCAGTCGTCGAGAATATCTTGATGTATCGCATAGCGCGTTCAACTGTCGTGAATGCTGAGCCGAAGCAGATGATGTTTGCATCGTTATGCTCACGTGATACTTTCGCGATGTCTAACCGATCGCAAAAAACAGCACGGATACCGTGAAGCTTGTTGGCGGCTATCGCCATGCCAACCCCAGAGTTACATACCAGGATCCCAAACGATCCAGGATGCTCCCGGACATGCGTTGAAACAAACCCCGCGTAATCTGGGTAGTCTACTGGGACGCTGTCAGTGTCTGGTCCATAGTCAGTAACTTGGTAGCCGGTAATTGTAATGTGCTTGATGATGCCCTGCTTGAGCCTATACCCCCTATGATCCGCGGCGATGGCAATTGATTCAAATATCACGCTACCTGCTTCCCTATATAACTGAGGATCATTTTCAACCTGGAGGCCATGTCGTGCCTGTGAACAATCATATCTATCATACCATGTTTCAGCAAAAATTCAGACCTCTGGAAGCCCTCGGGCAGTTTGCTCTTTATCGTCTTTTCAATCACTCTCGCCCCTGCAAAGCCAATCAGCGCTTTCGGTTCTGCAATGAGGATATCACCGAGAGAGGCGAACGATGCGAGAACTCCGCCAGTCGTTGGATTTGTGAAGACGTTGATGTATGGTAAGCCAGCCTCCCTTAACTCGCATACCGACGCCACAGTAGCTGGCATTTGCATCAGTGAGAATATTCCTTCCTGCATCCTAGCGCCACCTGATGCTGTGAATCCAATGAGGGCTGCCTGACTTTCAATCGCGAGATCAACGGCCTTTGAAAATGACTTCCCAAAAGCCAATCCCATCGACCCACCTATGAATCCGAAATTCATTACGAACACAACAGCTGGCTGCCCGCCGATTTGCCCACGTGCTATGGAAACGCAATCGTTCATTCCAGTTTTGCTGCGGGCCTCCTTCAATCTGTCTGAGTATTTTTTTACATCCTTGAATTTTATGGGATCATCCTTGACCCTCACACTGTCTATGTTCTGATAAACCCCGTCATCGAAAATTGCCTTAAACCTATCCTGAGCTGAAATCTGAAAATGATGCGAGCAGTAGACACACACCATCGAATTATCGCGGAGCTCGTTTGTGCAGATCATACGATCGCACTCAGGACACTTAGTCCAAGAATCACTCTTGATAGATGAACTGCTCCCCATAAACGCCTTCAGCTTTGGAGCCACAACATCACTAATCCAACTCACGTCTGCTATCCTATCTTTCGCACGCTAACGCTGCTATACAACAGTGTCCTACAATTTCTCCATTCTGTCAAATGCAGTCATCTCAATTCGCAAGCCGCTCTCACCAGCCATGTTTTAAGGCTACTTCACTCGTACATAGGGTGCAAATTATTTTTACGCCCATGTGCAAAAAAATCTCATCCGTTAACTAAATCGTAACCTTTTTCAGGTAGCATACTTATAGAAATCTTTATCCTCTAAGGGGAGGAATCCTAATGAAAAGCAAACTTGTAACATCAACACTCATTCTAGGACTAATAGCCTGTGAGGCCTGGAGTTCTAGAGAGAGAGAGAGAGTTCTCAGTTGGAGATAAACAGGTAACACTCTTTGGTACACTAAGAGCAACACTCAAAGCAATCAATGATACCCAAACTGCACTGACTGATCAGAACACCGAACTACTATCCCAACTAAATACCTCCCTAACAGCAGCAACCCAAAGCATCACAACCATACTACTTGGTTCATCTGGTGAGGAAGAGGATGCAGATATTGGGTTAGTAGGGAAGGTAGATGAGATAAGCAGTACACTGACCGACGAAACAAGTGGGATAGGCAAGAGAATAGATGACATCAGGCTAGCGATAGATGGGAATGGTAATTCTGAGCTAGAGAGTCTGAGCAGAAGAATAGCAGCACTCGAAACGGCTGTTGAGCAGCTCACTTCAAACGCTGGAGGATCAGGGCAACAACAGACGGATCCAGGGATCGAACATCTTCTGGCCAGACAACTCTACAAGCAGCTAGCATATACGCTCATCGACGAGATGCTAGGGGTTGTACGCCTCCCAATTGGCCTAGAAAACATGGCGGTAGGAATAATCCTAGAGAACTACGAAGAAGCCGCAAACAGGGGACTAGTAGCATATCAGAGAGGATGCTGGCAGTGGTGGGCTTCCCATCCAGGTAACGAGCTCTGCGGACGAGTGTATGTACATGCCATCAGGACCCGGAGTGTACCATCACCAAACGAACCCATAGAAAGTGAGCTCGCATCCGGGCCAATCGTGAATGCAAACGGACATCACTACTGGCGGAAGGCGGGAAACAAAACAAACAGCCACTACCTCACAACAGGAGACTCTTACCATTCGTACCTTACCGAAGGGATACTTGAGATTATGTTGAAGCCAATTACGCTACAAGCCGAGTTCACAATTGCTCTGTGCAAAACTGATCCCAGTGTAACATACACTCCTGACGGAGCCCTATGGGGCGACGGGACGGAAGATCACGCACAGGGAGCAGCAAAGGCCAAAGCGATCATAGACGCTATCAGGCAGGAGGTCAGGGATGAAGCGAATCCCATGGAATATGTCCACTACACGCGATACAAGCCGCCGAGCGACGAAGCCTTAGATGCCGGCAGAACTTGGTAATGCTCACATCCCCTACTCAATAACCGTACATTCCAGCAACACCACACCTCTGACCTACACCTTAAACCAACCAACAGCTATGTTAAGCAGGGGCTGCATTTGATACAATCATTTGTAGCTCTCTGCTTACAGAAACTCTTCATCTGATGCACGTTGTAATGCTGGCACTACAGAAGATGGACTGTGGAAGCCATGAGAGGTGGCTGTCGTTTTATGACAAAAAACAGAAAAATATCAACAATTTATCGATAGCTATGTTGGGGTAATGATTGAGAAAATGTGCCACGTAACTATTTTTCAGAAATTAAAGAAATTCTCAAAAAACGCTGTATTTCCAAGGGGTTTGAGAGGCGCGCAAAAATTGCACAAAGACGGTGGATGCAGTGTATAATGCCGTCGCAAATGATGAAAAAAAAAATTATCCACGGAGTTATCCACATTTTTGGGGGATAACACATTTCGCCCCTTCTTTCTCCCCGCATTCCACCACAGCAATGCCCAATTGGGGAGTCCGAACTTGCGGTGGGCCTCCTCCCCTAACTCTCCACAATCAGTGCATTGCAAAAAGATACTTGGTAGCCCACAACCACATCTCCGTGGATCAACTAGCAGGAGGCCCGTCGACTCCGAGGAGGGATTGGATCAGCTGATGGAGTGTATGCAGTGGACTTCTCTCCTTCAGTCTAAAAGGCCTTCCATCATCGGCTGCTTGCATGGCGAGCTGCATAAGTTCTGCGAAATCCAGTTCGTTCACGGGATTTCCGTCGGCGTCAACTATGCATCCAGGCAGTATTCCTCCCCTCGTACTATACTGTACCACGGCTGTCCCGTCTCGCTCGAGAGAGTAGGCCGCTTGCGAAGGAAGACTCCCATCTGGCAGCCCATACACAGCCTCGATTTCGATGCTCTGTGACATTACGGTTCTGAGTGTTTCCTCATCTACGCCGAGCGCTCGGCTCCATGCTTGCAGTGATGTTTCGCGTTCCTCTGGTGTACGCCGATCTACTACGTATTGCCACATATGTATTAGCTCGTGGAATAGTATCTCGGCCCGATCCATCGGGTGTACGTGTATCTCGTTTTGCTGATCGACATACATATTGTTTTCGAACCCGGAAATGTGCGGGATACACATCATGCAAATGGTAGAGTGATCTCCCATCTCCAGGGATGTTGTAAATCTCCTATGCTGTGACGGATCCAGCCCTGGCAACCGTTGTCTAACCGCTCTGATGTGTTTACACGAAGCTGGGTCTGATGTGAAGTAAAGTCCGCGCAGAACTTCGCCATTCGGGAGAGTGTTGTCATTTTGGTGCGCGTGATCGATCGCTCCAGCAAGCTCGTCAATCAAAAGTTGACCAACGCGTGAACGGTATATTTCTGTTAGTAATTCTCCAAATTCAGGCATATTGGGAAGTGCCGATGGGTGAACGAAAAATTCACCTAGTACTGTGCGTACCGGCCCAGGATACGCCTTAGGCGTTTCTATTCTTTTCCAATCTTTCGTTTCTTCTAATTCGTGCCCAAGCATTTGAGTTAGCCATTCCTCATCACGTGTGGCAACCTGCGTTCCATCTACTTCTTTAAGGCTGAAGCCCGCTACCCATCTCGCCGTGTCTGGTGTGTAGCCTCTATATACCTTCCGGTCCCCTTCTTCAGGAACATACCCGGGAGCGAAAGAAACCGATTCAGTTGCATAGCAGTTTGTGGCTATAGCCATGAGGGCTGTTAGCAGCCCGGCTGAGAGCACTCTTATCTTAGCTTCCATAATTGATACCCCATATTGTTTTTTCTTACTGGGGGCAGTGTAACAAATACTGCACACGCAAGTCAAGACATAATTTGCTTTCTGTAACGATATCGCTCTCCACCTCCTCCTCAATAGCCCAGATCAGGGAGTGGCCATGCTGCCCGTTGCTATGGGGCCATATGATCTTGAGCGATCTATGGCTGCGGAGGATGGCACTCTAGTACTCCCACCAGACATGCGCTGAGTGGCTACTCTCCCGAGGGTAGCCTGGGCGTTTGTGAGTAACGGAGATGGCCTCCTTGGTTCCTTCTGAGCTGTATCTTGTGGTGAGGAGTTGGAGTGGATCAGGTAGCCGGTGAGGGCCCCAGAAAAAAAGAATAGCATACTGCACACGAAAATACCAGCCGCGAGTAGCCACTTATTCATTGAGGCTTTCCTATCCTGGAGACGATAGCGCGTGCCCACCCGGATATATCACCAGCTCCTGAGAACAAGACAACATCCCCCTCCTGAAGCGCTTTGGTTGAGATCATGCAACTAAGCAGCCCCTCAACACCGGCTTCGTCCTGAGCAAACCTTACTGACATACCTCTCTGTTGCAACGCCTTGAACAAATCATCAGATGTAAGCTTCGTTGGGTCGGCATCCGCCACCTGGTATATTGGAACTATTATGACCTCATCCGCATCCTCGAAACAATCGCAAAATTCCGTGAAGAGGGTGTTAAGTCTGGTCACGCGATGGGGCTGACATATGATCACAATCCTCCCATCCGTTCTCTGGCTGGCAGCTTTCAGGAGGGCTCTTATCTCAGTTGGGTGATGAGCGTAGTCGTCTATAGCAAGTGCTCCTCCTATCGTGCCGATTGCTGTAAACCTCCTGTTCACACCGGTGAAGGAAGCCAATGCTGTCTTGATAATATCGATATCGATCTGGAGCTCAAGTGCCACACCGATAGCCGCCAGACTGTTCAGTATGTTGTGATCGCCGAACAGAGATATACTAACCCCTTGGATCATCACATTACCACTCACAACATCGAATGTCGTTCCTGCCTTGTGTTTGTTGATGTTGGTAGCCCGAATCATCGCATTGACATTGCGTATCCCATATGTTATAATCTTCCTGTCAGTTACCTCACTTGCAATCTCTAAAGCATTCTCATCGTCGATACACACTATCCCTGCCCCATAGAATGGCAGGTTATCTATGAACGCCCTGAATGCAGATTTCAAGGCTTCAAAGGAACCGTAGTGCATGATGTGTTCTCGATCAATGTTTGTAACTATCCCAACCGTCGGGAAAAACCTCGTGAAGCTACCGTCTGACTCATCGGATTCTATCACTGACCAATCACCGGAGCCGAGCTTGGCATTCGTGTTGTAAGCATTGATAATCCCGCCGTTTATGATTGTCGGAGAGAAAGCAGCCATCTCGAGGAGCATGGCGCAGATCGAAGTTACTGTGGTCTTTCCATGGGAGCCGGCGATCACGATCGACTTTTTGAATCTCACTATTTGTGATAGCATCTCAGCTCTCGAGAGACATGGAATCTTTAGCTCTCTCGCCTTGAGAATCTCGGGGTTGTCCTGACTGATAGCTGATGAGAAAACCACCACATCTGCATTTTTCACATTCTCGCTGTTGTGTTCCAGAAACGTTGTGATTCCAATCTTTTCCAATCTACCAATGTTCTGCGAGGATGCCTTATCGCTTCCTTGAACTACATACCCAAGCGACTGCATGATTTCTGCGATCCCGCTCATGCCAATCCCGCCAATCCCTATGAAGTGTATGACCTGGCGATCACACGTACACGTTGCAAACATTCTAAACTTGTGCCAACCCACTAACCGTGGCAGATTATATCACCAAGCCACCAGATCTCACTTGGAATTATTTTGGAGCCAGACATCAGCGATGGAGTCAAGAGCCTTGCATTGTACCGCTTCGTGATGAGATAATTCAACAGCTACCTAAGTTACTTGAGATGAGTCTATCTATGATCGCGAAGCAGAGTGACAACTTCAAAATCATTGCGAAAAATAGAAGATCAAAGTTTGACTATGAGATACTCGAAACCCTGGAAGTTGGGATCATGCTCACTGGCTCAGAAGTGAAATCCGTACGCAGTGGAAAGGTTAGCATTAATGAGGCATTCATTGGAGGGATGAGATTATCAAACGATCTGTTTTTATTTAATGCCGAAATTCCGCTCTACAAACAGGCGAGCTATAACAACCATGAGCCGCGTAGACCCCGCGTACTGCTGCTGCACAAAGCACAAAAAACCAAATTCCTAAACGCCATTCAAGTGAAGGGATTTACGATAGTTCCACTCACTATGTACTTCAATCACAAGGGTCTCCTCAAGCTTAGTATCGCCCTTGCGAAAGGGAAAAATGTTGTCGATAAGAGGGAGACGATCAAGCGCCGAGATTGGAACATTGAGAAAGCAAGGATCATCAAGCAGTACAATCGATAGCCTTAAAAGAACCTCTTGCGCCAACGAGCTCATTGTGGTACTATCATAAAAATCGTGGTTAGCTCCATCGGTTCGGGGCGTGTGGTTAGACAATGAAGATAGTCAATTCTGTGAAGACTCTACGCAATAGGCATCGGGCCTGTAAGCTCGTGCGCCGTAGAGGGAGACTCTATGTCATCAATAAGCAGGTTCCAAAATTTAAAGCAAGGCAGGGGTAGGGCAGACCTCCCTCGTAATCTTCAGAATCAGAGTTATTGCTAGGAGACACGGAGCGCGGAAGCGCAGTGTACAAGGAGGTACATGAGCATTCGAGCACCGGATCAACGCAGCAAGAAACTGATTGTGGAGGCGAATGGGGAAGGTTTGACGTTTGCTGTAATAGCTGCCGGAGGCTCAGGCTCCAGATATGGTGGCGGTGTTCCAAAGCAGTTTATTAGCATCAATGGAAGGTCTCCACTCAGGAGGTCTATCGAGCTGTTCCTCTCAGTTGGGCGTGTCGACAAGGTTATATGCATTATCCCGCGCGGCTCTGAAATAGAGTATCAGCGGACATGCTGTGGGCTGGATAGTCATAAGCTTTTAGAGCCTGTAATTGGAGGAGACTCCAGGAGTGAGTCGGTCAGAATAGCGTTAGCAGCCATAAAGAAACATTCTCCGGAGTACGTATTAATCCACGATGCGGTGAGATGCTTTTGCCCAGCTGATGTAGTGGAGAATGTGATAGATGCTTTAGAGGGAGGAGCTACTGCTGTCGTCCCTGCGATTCCTCCTACTGACTCGGTGAGACTGCACTGTCTCGGAATTGATAGGGATATTATTCGCGTGATCCAGACTCCTCAGGGGTTTCGGTATGACGTTATCAGCAGACTGCACGAGAAATATAAAGAGCACAAATTCAACGATGATGCGTCACTGTGTGATGCGGATAATATCGAGGTTAAGATGATCGACGGCCACATCTCGAACAGAAAGATAACGTACAATTCTGATGTTAGCTCTCACCTCCAGCGCGTAGGGTTCGGGTATGATGCTCATAGGTTTTCGAAGAATTCAACGCGGAAGCTACGGCTGATGGGAATTGACATTGCAGATCATCCTGGCCTCGATGGCGTTTCAGATGCCGATGTAGGGATTCACAGCGTAGTCGATGCGATACTGGGAGCGCTTGGCCGTGGTAGTATAGGTGAGCATTTCCAACCTGACAGTGATAAATGGAGCGAAGCAGATTCAAGGATTTTTCTGGAATACTGCCGCGATCTCCTCACAGATTGCCACTCCGAGATTATCAATATCGATACGACGATTGTGTGTGAAAGCCCGAGCATCGCAGCGCACTCCGGGAAGATGAAAGCGGAAATAGCTAGGTGCCTCGGAGTTGGTGAGGATGCTATCAACGTCAAGGGAAAGACAACGGAAGGAATGGGATTCGAAGGCCGCAAGGAGGGAATCTCAGCATATTCCGTCGCTTCGATAGTAGTGGTGTGAGCCTCCATCAAAAGGCCTAATTCGCACGAGTCAGTATGGTACCGAGATACCGCGCTTTGACCTCTTCGTTTTGTGCTATTTCAGATGATGAGCCACTTGCGAGGATGCGGCCGCCTACGATGACATATCCTCTGTCTATTACTCTGAGGGTTTCAACGACGTTGTGATCCGTGATGATCACACCGATCTTGGCCCTCTTAAGGGTCTTTATCGTTTTAACGATATCCTCTATCGATATCGGATCTACTCCCGAAAAGGGCTCATCCAGCATTAGGAACGAGGGTCTTGTTGCTAGTGCTCTCGCGATTTCGAGCTTCCTGCGCTCTCCGCCAGACAGCACAGTAGCCCTCGCCTTTCGCAGATGCCTTATTGAAAACACCTCCAATAACTCATCTAGCTGAGTCTCAATCTCATCAGTGGAAAGCTTCCTTAGCTGCAGGATGGCCCTGATGTTATCCTCCACCGACAGGCCTCTGAAGATAGAGGAATCTTGTGGCAAATACACCAGTCCAGCTCTTGCCTTTTGGCGTATTCTGAATGCCGTAATTCTCCTCCCTGCAAGAACGATATCACCCGATGTAGCTGTGGCTATTCCGGATAGAATCAGAAACAGAGTTGTCTTACCGGCGCCGTTTGGCCCGAGGATCCCAACCACCTCACCTGCATTAAACGACAGGCTGACATTGTTCAAAATAACCTTGCTCTTGACTGCCTTAGATATACCACGTGCCTCAAGTAACATTACCGTACCTTACAGAACTTTTTCTCCTTGTCTGGATTCAGGACCAATTCTACTCTATTGTTAGAAGCGATTTCCACCTTTTTCGTTTTGAGATTGTAGGTGGCTGTGTCTGCCTTGATAGTACCGAGCTCATTTCGGATTACGACATTGCCAGCGAACTTCACCTGTTCCGTATCGTAGATACACTTATCAGCCGTAACGGTAATGCCAGCATCTTCAAAAGAGACATTACCAACTGCAATGATCTTTTGTGGCTTCTCCGTACCTGGCTCCATCGTGACTTTGCCAGCCTTAAACTCCTTACCATCGTAGGTTACTGTAACGTTCCCTTCCAGGGTAGTCACATTAGCCTTCACGTCTAGGTCCACTTCATCAGCGCTAGTTTCCATGGCTAGCGATTGGCACGAGAGGCAGCGCAAGAGTAGGACGCCCATCAGGTAGCGCAAAGGGGTGCCCTTCCAAAAACCTCCACACGTCTGAGTCGTTGCGGCTCCCAACACAGGACCGCTTTCTTCTCCTAGCAATAACTCTGATTCTGAAGATTTTGAAAGAGGGCTGATAACTCGTTCGGTCATTTCCGACCCTTTATTATCTTCACGCGTTTCAGGGTTATGTTCCCATCTGACCGTATACGAAAGCCCTGTGATACGAATCGCATTCCAGATTTTACACCACGCACTTCGGAGTTACCGGTGATCAAATTATTTGCGAGATCCACGATGACGGACTCCGTACTGCAGCTGATTCCTGTGGATTTTATTTCGACCTTCTTATTGAGATAAGCCTTCTTTTCCCTAGGAGAAAACCTACACAACTGGCAACAGATGACTACCTCGCCATCCTTTTTCTTGAGGCTCACGCGCACATCCTTCAAAGACACCACGCCGCCTTCTTCGAGGGTAGCACTCTCGGCACAGATAGTCAAGAGGTTCCCATGCATTTTCCTCTTGAACGTTATGGCATTGCACCTGTTTGGGAGAGCCCCAACGTCCGTAAAATTATCGCTTGTGTTTTGTATGCGGATGATATAAAATGAGATCACACATCCGACAAGAAGCAGCATCAGGAATTTGAATAATTTCAGTACCATGGATGCTGACGGCTTCTGCTAGGGATTGGTCTCGTGTGCAGTGTATCACAGCAATAAATGCTACCGCACTGCGAAATACAAAAACCTTGAAAATTCCACCCTGACATATATCATCTATGGTGCGCACTGCGTATTGTGTCAATGCCATACATGAACGTCGAATGTCCATACTGCCATTGTGCCTACAAGATTGATATCAGCTTGCTGCGAAATCCATTGGGCAATGAGCATCTAGGATATGGTTGGTGGCTCCGCTGTCATCGCTGCCACAGAAAGTGGTGGCTGAAAAATACAGATGTTGAGCGAGAGTGCAACACTCCACTCATAGCGAGTAAGCAAACAAGAATTGATAGGCTTTCAGCTTTCGCAAGTAGGAAGGCCCGTAAGCAAGGCCGAGTGTGTAGTGGGTATGGGTTCGCGAAAATAGCTCTACTAGTTGTAGTTGCAATATGCATAGCCGCCCTGTATCTCAATAGACATGTGTTCCGCGACTACCTCATCGTGAAAGCAAGACGCGCCACCGAAAGCATCATTCCTAAGATTGAGATTACGGATGTGAGGTACGCGGTTAGTGATGATAACGTTGTTGTGACCGGAAAGATCACGAACAAAGATATAACCGTGGTTAGCGTCAGCGGTGTCAGGGTTGCCGTTCTAGATGGGAGCTCCAAAGTATTATCCTGGGAAAGTCAGATTGAGTCTGGTACACTACCTCCAGGACGACAGATAGAGTTTTCTGCAACACATGCGCTCCCACCAGGAGTTAGTGATATGCGAGTTGAGGTATCAGTCTTTTGAAGATAGTTTTGGTTGATAGGGGAATCCGGTGAGAAGTGACTTTAACGTTGTGGATGTGGAGTTTGAGGAGTTCCTGAAATACCTCAAGCCAGACGATAGCATCGAGATTTACACTGATGGATCGTGCCTAGGCAACCCAGGTCCCGGCGGCTGGGCTGGGATCTTCATTTTCAGGAATAAAAGAGCCAGCATCTCCGGATTCGAGAAGATGACTACTAACAACAGGATGGAGCTCATAGCGGCAGTGGAAGCGATAAGGGCCCTCCCTACAAGCATAGCCATCACATTGTACACAGATAGCACATACGTGAAAAACGGCATAACACAGTGGATCACAACATGGATTAAAAATAATTGGAAATCCGCAGCAGGGCGTCCGGTGAAGAATCAAGATCTCTGGAAGGAGCTGGCATCAGTAGTTGAGGGCCGTACTATAAATTGGGTGTGGATCAAAGGCCACTCAGACTGCACAAATAATAATAATGCAGACTTCGTAGCCAGGAGCGCGATAGTCGCATCATACATGCAGGATTAGGTGTTTCAGGAGTAATTCGTAACGGCGGCCTCCTCAAAAAATAATCTTCTCCGTTAACTATTTTTTAACCTTTCACATGCTAACCTACTTATAGAATCTTATATCCTCAAGGGGAGGAAACACATGAAAAACAAACTTGTAACATCAACACTCATTCTAGGACTAATAGCCTGTGAGGCCTGGAGTTCTAGAGAGAGAGTCCTCAGTTGTAAGTAGGGGAGGGGTATCTGTACCACCAAGAGTGAGTACGGTGTTTGAAGCAATCGACTATCTCCAAAAATCTATTGATAAATCACAACGGGAATTACAGAAGATCCAAGAAGCAACAGATTCCGAGGACGCTGGGCTACCAAAGATCAAAGGAATACTGGAACATGATACCTATGGTCTAGAGGCAATTATGGATAGGATATCTGGGATATCAGATACCTTTGGAGAGGGGGGAGATGTAACAAACATAGCAACAACCATAGGGAGTCATGATGATCTACCTGCTATAGATGGTTCATTGCATGCTAGGATAGCTGAGTTGAGAGCTGCTATTACACACCCAGCCTCCGGATTACCAAAGATCCTTGAGCATGCGGGCAATGCAGCTGCTAGCTCTGCAAATGCCCTATTAGCACTAACGGCTGGAGCAGACAGACTAGAGGTAATCAATGAGCATGCTGGCAATGCAGCAGAGCAGGCCTCAACTGCAGTTGGGAAACTGAGTGATGATGATAATGGGTTGGTGGCAATCAAGGGAGCGATAGGAAGAGTGAATGAGGGACCAGATAACAATGGCTCAGTGCTCGCTAGAATGCGTGGACTGCACCTAACCCTTACAACCGGCGAATCTAGTTTGGACACGCTCAGAATGAGGATTGGACACCAGGGAGAGGCAGCAGATGGAGGTGGCTCACTGCATGCCAAAATGCAGAGAGCAAATGAGTACATCGGATCATCAATGTTGCCCTTCAGCCTACCTGCTATCAAGGCGACAATCGGCAGCAGTGATGATACTGCTACCAGAGACACAGTGTTTGGTAAGGTAGCAAAGGTACAGGAGACGATTGGAACGCCTAGCCCACTCTCAGGAGTATTCCTATTCACCCATCAGCAATGGCTGATACACGGTGCGATGCGGTTAGCAACGGATATTTATAACAGCGCGGAGCACCCATTATACGTGAGAAACGCTACAGAGAGAGTAATCCAGCAGCAACTTGATGAATCGGATGGGGCAACAACCCTCCAGCAGATCGCGAGCAGATGGCACTGGAAGAAGGGTAAGATTGACAGCCAATCGGCGTCTGATAACCATCACGCGTATGCGATTACAATCGATCAAGGCGAAACGCTAATGTGTGCCGCAACAGCAAACTCTAGCAGCACCCTCCTGCTTAAGTACGGGGATAACACAAGTCGACTAAGCGACATAGAAACGATCCTGGGCTATGTCCCAGATGAGACAGACATACAGGATCTGATGTCTACACAAGATTCTATAGCCGAAGAGTTAACGCGCTACAAAGTATACGAAATGGCATTCGCCCACGGCAATGAGAGTATGTACAGGGTAGCCGATACGTATCTCGAAAAGCAATGCAGAACGATGGGCTTGAGCTTCGATAGCCTCTCAGAAACGATGAAAGACAAGCTGTGCGCAAGACATTGGGTACTATACACAATGTACAATGCCGCCAAAGCAGGCGTCCCATGGACGTATATCATATACCAACGCCCCCCTACACAACCAGCAGACGAGGATCCAACCTAAGCGCGGAGAAGATCATGGCGCAGAAGAAGGAGGTGACCCAGAGGATGAAGATGAAGAGATGGGAGGCATAGGATAGCAACCATCCTCTCGAGGTACGCCTCTAAGTGTTTGGGTTACCAGTAGCGTTTCCTGTAGGAGTGGAGTGGCACATGATTGTAACATACATGACCGAATACACCCCGCCGGTAATACCAAGCTAGCATTTACACTCTGAATGGTAGCCGCTGGACATTCTGAGAATCATTCAATAGAATGGGAGGCATTGGGTACGGTACGGATTTATATGCCGAAGAAGGTTGCAGAGGTACAACTCCCCCTCGTTGCTCTGCGTGATGTTGTCATTTTCCCTGAGTTTGTTGTTCCGCTATTTATTGGGCGTCGAAAGTCTATAGGGGCCATAGAGCTGGCGGCTGATAGCGAGAGAATGGTTGTGTTCGTGGCTCAAAATGACCCAACGAAGGATACTGTCACTGAGTGTGACCTCTATAAGTTTGGCACAGTATGCCACGTGGATCAAGTGATTACTCTCACAGATGGGACAATCAAGATACTGGTCACCGGGTTATATAGAGCGAAGCTCGTGGATGTCGAGGATACTGGCTCCATGATGTTTGGGACTGTGACAGAGGTGAAAACCGTGGAAAGCCGCAGTAGCCAACTTGATGGCCTCAAGCTTGCTCTGCAGTCTAATTTCGAGACATTTTTCAGGAGGAGCAAAAAGATTCCAACCGACGTACTAGCGTCAATTTCATCGATTGATGACCCTTCGAAGTTGTGTGATACGATCGCCTCATACCTCCCATTAAAGGTGAGTGAGCGGCAGAGCATACTGGAAATACTGCACGTCAAGAGAAGGTTGGAGAAGCTCATATATCTGCTGGAGGAAAAATCTGAGCTCGTCACTGTGGAAAAGAAAATCAAGAACCGCGTGAAGAGGCAGGTTGAAAAGAACCAGAAGGAGTACTACTTAAACGAGCAGCTGAAGGCTATATACAAGGAGCTTGGCGATACCGACGATGCAGCTCAAGAGATTAAGGTCTTGGAGTCGAAGGTCAAAGACTCTGAGATGCCCAAAGAAGCCAAGGAGAAGGCTTTGCATGAGGTGAAGAAACTCAAGAACATGCCCGCTATGTCACAGGAGGGTGTCGTTATCAGAACGTATGTAGATTGGCTCCTTGGAATCCCGTGGACTCCATCGACTGAGGAATCGACTATGAGTGAGGCGGAGGAGATACTCGAGAAGAGCCACCACGGCCTCGAGAAGGTCAAGGAACGGATAATGGAGTACCTGGCCGTCCAGAAAAGAGTCAGCAAAATGAGAGCTCAGATAATGTGCTTTGTCGGCCCACCAGGAGTTGGGAAAACATCCCTCGGTAAGGCTATTGCTGATGCAACAAAGAAGGCATTCGTCAGGGTAGCACTGGGCGGAGTAAACGACGAAGCAGAAATCAGAGGACATAGACGAACGTACATCGGTGCTATGCCCGGCAAGATTATCCAGGCTCTAAAGAGGGCCAAAACATCTAATCCAGTTTTTCTGCTTGACGAGGTCGATAAGATTGGAGTAGACTGGAGGGGTGATCCGGCGTCGGCTCTTCTCGAAGTCTTAGACCCAGAGCAGAACCAGGCGTTCGTTGATCACTACCTCGAGGTCCCATATGATCTCTCTGAGGTGATGTTTATCACGACAGCAAACACACTCGATATTCAGCATGCCCTCCTAGATCGAATGGAGATCATTAATCTATCTGGATACACAGAGGAGGAGAAGCTGAAGATCGCGAAGGCGCACATCATCCCGAAACAGCTGGAAGCCAACGGCCTCAAGACTGATGAGTTAGAAATCAACGATGCCGCGATCGCGAAGATTGTGAAGAATTACACGATGGAATCTGGAGTGCGTAACCTAGAGAGGGCAATCGCTAAGATATCTCGCAAGGCAGTCAGGAAGATCGTTTCCAGCGATAATGTCTCGGAGATTACCGTGAGTACCGACACCCTATCAGACTTCCTTGGAGCTATAAAATACAAGCATAGCACACATGGCCAGGAGCCGAAGGTCGGTGTCGTTACAGGCCTAGCATGGACTGAAGCTGGAGGTGACGTACTGGCGATTGAAGTGCTGCTTGTTCCAGGAACAGGTACGATAATCTCGACTGGACATCTGGGAGAGGTGATGCAGGAATCCGTCAAGGCATCCTACAGCTACGTTAAGTTTCAATGCGCGAGCTTCAATATCGATAGGGATGAATTCTCGAAGCTCGATGTCCATGTCCATGTTCCAGAGGGGGCAGTCCCGAAAGATGGCCCATCCGCCGGAATCACAATCTGTACGGCAATCGTCTCGGCGTTTACGAATAGAAAGGTTCGTTCTGATATCGCCATGACAGGGGAGATCACGCTAACCGGAAAGGTCCTGGCAATTGGCGGGCTCAAAGAAAAGCTCCTAGCTGCCAGACGTAACGAAATCAAAAAAGTCTTCATTCCAAAGGATAATGAAAGTGATACAACTGAGCTTCCCAAAGTCCTCGTCAAGGATATTGAAATCACATGCGTAGATCATATCAGCGAGGTACTAGATGCTGTTTTTGTTTGATGTCATGTTAGGACAGATTTCCAACCTCAATCATGTCACCTTCTTTTTTGTGCCACGCGATGATGTTGCCTTTTTTCATGGTTGGGCTAAGCAGCGGCATGTCCATTCTAAGTGGCATCGGTACCTTCCACCTTACATTTTGCGCCATTAAG
>JAIRZU010000013.1 GCA_031267075.1 Holosporales bacterium | reverse complement strand
TCCACAGCATATTTCGCTTGCCCCTTCACGCGTTAACGTTTTTTCAATCTTTTTATGATATGCTAAGGCTATGCCGTTGCATAGGCGCGAGTGGTGAGAGAGACGGTCCCCCACAGAGGTGGGCGGGGGTTAGGGATGGCACCTAGGGTAGCACAAAAAAGTTAAAAAATCGTTAATTTTGGAAAATAAACTTTCGGCAGGTTTTCTGCCAACTCCAGCATAGCCTCCAGAATCAGAATCTCTAGGAGAGCCCGCTGAGTAATTCGAGCCCCGATCGGCTCAGCAAAAAACTGATTGTGGAGAGTGTGGAAGGAAGTCTATTGTGTGGTAGAATCGTGCGGTGTGGTTGCGCACCTGGGTTATTGCTTCGTGGACAGATTTATACATCTTCGCGTACATAGCGCATACTCATTGTGCGAAGGAGCCGTAAAGATTAAGGAGCTTATCGGACGCTGCAACCAGCTTGAGATGCCTGCAGTCGCAGTAACCGACACGAACAACATGTTCGGCATCCTCGAGTTTTCATCGGAATGCACTTCGCACAGCGTACAGCCAATACCAGGAACATCACTTGATTTAAGAGTGGAGGGGGTTACAGCTCCGCTAATTCTACTCGCTCAAAATGAAGTTGGCTACAGGAATCTGCTGAAGCTCATGACCTGCTTCTACATCGAAAATAAAGAGGCTACGAAGTTCATAACCCTTGCTGACCTGGCTAGATACAACGATGGAATCATAGCTCTAAGTGGAGGGGCTAGAGGGCCAGCCGGCACACTATTCGCTCACAGCAACCATGATAAAGCCAATGAGCTTCTCATCGATCTACACGCCCTTTTTAGAGACAGTTTCTACATTGAGCTCTCTCGCACAGGCGAACCAAACGAGTATGAAACTGAGCCATTTTTTGTCGAGTTCGCAATCCAGAACAACATCCCACTTGTAGCGACTAATGAGGTGTTCTTCCTCGATAAAGCGATGCACACGGCTCATGATGCATTGATCTGCATAGCTGAAGGAACGTACCTAACTGTAGATGATAGGAGGATGGTTACCGAGGAGCACTACCTAAAAACTACTGAGGAGATGTTTGAGCTGTTTAGCGATATCAAAGAGGCCGCTACCAACACAGCTATCATAGCACAGAGATGCTCGTTTTTTCCAGAAAAAAAAGCCCCAGTGTTTCCCAGGTTTGCAGCCACCGGATCAACGCAGCAGGAAGGTGATTGTGGGTCATCATTGAAACCTTCAGAATCAGAGTTATTGCTAGGAGACACGGAGCAGAGAAGCGGAGTGTACAAGGAGGTACATGAGCATTCGAGTACCGGATCGACGAAGGAAGAAACTGATTATGAAGGTTTGAGTGAGGGTGATATTTTAGAGGAGCAGGCGCGGATCGGCCTCCAACAAAGACTGGGGGATTCGGAGGTGCCTGAGAATTATGCAGAGCGGCTTAAGGAGGAGCTTGCCCTGATTAAATCCACAGGCTTCAGCGGGTACTTCCTCGTAGTATCAGACTTTGTTAAATGGGCACGAGACCACGATATTCCAGTAGGCCCAGGAAGGGGATCTGGAGCCGGCTCAATCGTAGCCTGGAGCCTCTTCATAACTGACCTCGACCCCATCCACTACAACCTGTTCTTTGAAAGGTTCATAAATCCAGAGCGCGTTTCTCTGCCGGATTTCGATATTGATTTCTGCCAGGATCGGCGTGATGAGGTGATAAGGTACGTACAGAACAAGTACGGCAAAGACAGAGTTGCCCACATCATTACCTTTGGAAAGCTGCAGGCGAGAGCGGTTATTCGTGATGTCGGGAGAGTCATGCAAATGCCATATGGGCAGGTTGATAAGATCTCGAAGCTCGTCCCTCAAAACGCCGTGAATCCAGTTGATCTAAAGCAGGCCCTGGAGATCGAACCACTCATTCGAAATATGATGGAGTCCGATGATAATGTCGCAATGCTGATAAACACCAGCCTCCAGTTGGAGGGGCTCTACCGCCACGCCTCACTTCACGCGGCTGGAATCGTTATAGGAAGCGACGCTATCGATACGATGGTTCCGCTGTATTCCGACGGAGAGACAGAGCTGGCCATCACACAGATCAACATGAAATACATCGAGTCAGCTGGGTTGGTTAAGTTCGACTTCCTAGGGCTAAAGACACTCACCCTCATCAAGAACGCATGTGACCTCATAAAGCGATACAGGAAAATAGATCTTGACATTTCAGCCATAAACCTCGATGATGAAAATACGTTCAAGCTTATGTGTGACGTTGACGTCATCGGGGTGTTCCAGCTTGAAAGTACCGGAATGCGGGATGTCATACAGAAGCTTAAGCCTGGTAATTTAGAGGACATCATGGCCCTCATCTCGCTGTATAGGCCGGGGCCAATGGATAATATCCCAACTTACATTTCGAGAAAGCACGGCCTGGAAAAGGTCGAATACCTGCACCCGGTACTTGAGCCGATTTTGAAAAGCACATACGGCATAATGATATACCAGGAGCAAGTCATGAAGGTCGCTCAGGAAATGGGTGGCTTTAGCCTCGGGGCAGCCGACATTCTGCGAAGAGCGATGGGGAAGAAAATCAAGGAAGAGATGGCTAAGAACAGAGTCGTCTTCCTCGAGGGCGCCAAGGAGAAAGGAATCAACTCAAATGTGGCAGACCAGGTATTTACACTCATGGGCAAGTTCGCTGGGTATGGATTCAACAGATCCCACGCCGCCGCTTACGCATTGATATCGTACCAGACCGCCTACCTAAAGGCGAATTTTAGAAAAGAGTTTTACGTGGCATCGATGAACATAGACATCCTTCATACAGAGAAAATTTCCAAGTTCGTTCAGGACGTGAGGCGCGCTGGCATCAAGATACTCCCGCCAGATATAAACACGTCGGATGAGTATTTTACAATCGAAGATAATAATGCAATTAGGTACGCACTCGGCGGCCTCAGGGGAAGCGGTATGTACATAATGCGCAGCATCGTTTCAGAAAGGAGAGAGCATGGCAAATTCAAAGATATTTTCGATTTCTTCAGGAGAGTCCAATTCGTGAAGGGGGCAATACGCAACATTGAAGTTCTCACGTTAGCCGGGGCGTTTGACTCAATCCATAACAATCGTAGACAGATATTGGAATCGCTAGAGCAGCTCGTAAGATTCGGAACAGAGTCTGGCCCAAAGCAGAAATTGCTGTTCGACACATATCAGAGTGATTGTTGCGAGTTGAGAGATATCCCAGAATGGGATGCAATTGAGAAGCTCGATAATGAGAGGAGCGCTATAGGGTTTTACCTCAGTGCCCACCCGATGGATATATACTCGTCACTCCTTCAAAAACGGAAAATTACATCTAGCAAGGATTTCGATAGGTATCGGGGAGGAGTCATAACGGTAGCTGGTATGCTTATTTCTAAACATGAGAAGTTTGCTAAGAGTGGTCAAAAGTATGCATTCATTACCGTTTCCGATAGAGAGGGCACATTCGAAGTTACTGTCTTTCCGAGGCTATATCTAGATGCAAAAGAAATCCTGGTAGCTGGCTCTCCGATCCTTATGGAAGTTGAAGTTCAGCAGGATGCCGAGAGCACTAAGCTCGTGGGAATGTCAGTTCAAAACATCAATTCTATAACGAAGACTCAAAGGCTGTATGTGTACCTCAGCGGATCTGCAGATCTAGACACGTTGTGTAGCGTACTCGAGGAGATCGAAGATGGTGACAATAACGTCTCCTTCCTCATCACCAACCCAAATGGCAGGATGACAGAAGTCGATACAAAATACAAAAAAAACATCTCGATCTACGATAGAGAAAGAATCTCAAGAATCCACGGCGTAGCACTCAATGGGCCGGAATGAAATAGCTGCGTTAAGACACTCCCCCATCAAAAAATAATCTTCTCCTCTAATGGATGAAATTATTTTGAGGATGGGATATGTTGATCAATCGCAACTCAGCCAAGTACGTGCGGATAAGCTACACACCTCGCGACGTGAATATACGCAATGCAAAGACTGCGAGGATGCTCGCGATGCTTCCGATGATAAATGGGCCGGAAGCTTCTGAGATGCCGATGATCTCAGCAAGGCCAGATGATCGACCTGCTACGACATTTGCACAGAACACCGTCAGACCTTCGACCATATAGAATACAGCGAACGCAGTTCCGATCAGCCGCTGCGGAGCTGCTCTCGCGATGATGGCAGCCATTATTCCTTGTGTGGCCCCCATGTGGAGCCCAGCAAAAATGTATATCAAAACGACGGAGTACAGCGAGTTCGAGAACATTCCAAAGATGTCAGCTACGACCAACAATATAATCCCAAAGGTCAGAACCTTCTTCCTATCTGCCTTATCGAACAACCTCCCAATTGGGATAGCGACGCATGCTCCACAAACCTCGTATATTGACATGAATACGGGGAGGAGCTCGGTATGTCCTGGGAGGACGGACTTCGCTTTAAGAGTAATGAACCCCTCACTGAATCTATTGAACAACAACAGGATGGCGACTACCATGAATGTCCAGTACTCTCTTGGAAGGAGTGCGATATCCTTGATGTCCCACTTTCGTTCCTCTTTAGCTTCGTACTCTCCATCACACTTGATCTTTTTCTGCAGGATGAAGAGGGCGATGATGGTAGGTATGACGGATGCTATGAATATCGAGCGGTAGCTTGCTCCAGCGAAATGCACTGCAGATGATGTGATGAGCGAGCCAATCAGAAAGCCACTCAGGTTCATAGTGTATCTGAGTGAGAATACGAATCCGTGCGGCATCTCAACTCCAGCTAGCATTGCTGTTGATGAAGCCTGTCTCAGGCCGCTTGCAAACCTATCCAGCGACTTTGCAATGAACACAAAGAACACATTCGGAGCGCAGGCAAGAAACAATTTACCGCACACAGTGAGTGCCGTCCCAACCCTCAGCATAGGCAGCTTCCGCTTGAATGCATCCATGACGAAACCAGCAAAAACCTTAGCGAGGAATGATATGAAAACAACGGCTCCCTCGAGGACTCCGAAGGAAGCACTGCTCCCCCCCAGCTCTTCAACTATGAAAATCGGAAGCAGTGAAAAGACCATAGACGAGGCCATGCCCCAGAAAAAATGCATCCAGCAAAGAGCGGCTAAAACCCCTCTGTTGGGGGAAGAGAAAATCTCGCTAAGCTTCAAAGCTTATCCCTCAAACCGATTTCAGTACATGATAATCAGGATACTGCTGCTTGATGAATTCACTGATAGCGATTATGACCCTATCCACAGTGATATTAGCTGGCTCATCGTACGTCTGCACACATACATCGGCCTCCTCGAAAAGCGGGTACTGCACATTCATCATATCGGTCAGGATCTCCTCCTCGCGTCCGATCTCGAGTAGTGGCCTACCCTTCCTACCAGTAACCCTCATGAGAAGGGTTGGGAGATCTGCCTTAAGCCAGACAGAGATAGCCTTCTCCTTAACAAGCTCCCTCGTTTTATCGTACGAGAACGAGGTGCACCCAGTGGCTACAACTTGAGTCTGCTGATTGATTAGCCTGGTGAGGACTTTGTATTCCCCGGTCTTCATCGTGCCCTCACCGAAGATAGAATCTATATCTCCTATGGAGCAGCCAGCAGCGGCCTCTACCTCCTGATCAGAATCACTGAACGGTAGATCAAATCTTTTGGCGAGCCTCTTGCCTATGCTCGTCTTCCCACAACCAACCAAACCCACAATCACTATGGGCTTAGGTGGCATAAAACTGACAATTGGTGACGCTGGCCGAGACGGCGGAGCAAACCCTTCAGATGATACATTCATTAGCTTCCTACTCTTTCCACTTCAAGAACTACGATCCCATGGTTAATTACAAACGACACCATAGATGAAATGATAACAGATATCGCCTCCTCTATGGGAAAATTTTTCACCGGCCTATATACATATCGCTACCCAGACTATGGCAAAGCATACACACCTCTCCACCGCCCTCAAGAAAAAATTCCACCGCGCAATTCCTGGGAAAGTCATCCTGTCTAGAGTCATCCAATCCCCCCACGATAGGGGACTTTGCCCATTCGTTGTAGCTGGTAGAAATGTATGAAGAACGTGCCTAGAGCACTAGGGCTAAAAAAAGGACTGAAAAAATGTGCTAAATTAACTATTTGTTAATGTTTTGTTCGT
>JAIRZU010000007.1 GCA_031267075.1 Holosporales bacterium | reverse complement strand
GTCTATTAGCTTCGTTGTTTCAGGATCGATCTGCAGTAGGTTACTCAGTGTAGCGCTTCTCAGTTCGTACTGAGCATCTATCGTTGGTACGTACTTCAACCATGAGATGCTTAATTCGTGGGCTTCACCCGTATTTGTCACGGGCACTTCTTGTACGTTCGTGAGTGCTATCTGCATTTTCGTTCGCGCTTCGTTGCCGGTTGTTTTCATACCTGCTGCAGTCAGGAAGGTGTGTTCGGTGTGACTTCCGATTATGGTGCGGAGGTACGCCCAGGCACAACTCTGGGCGCCGTTCATGAAGTATATTGCCTCGATTGGCCATCCTGTAGGGTCTACTGGGGTGCTAGACTTGCCAGTGTTTACGGAGGTGTAGGTGTCCCTCAGGTCGTTGCTAGTCCTGTACTTGAGCGTGTACATGGTGGCGTAGAATTGTGGTTCGGCCTGGTAGAATGCAATTGGAACGAAGCTATCTGGTGAGGATCCGTACACGGAGTCCCTCGCTTCAGTAGCTACGCTCAGTCTGTACAGCCCGGTATCTAGTGTGTTCTTGGTCCAATCCGGGTAGGCTGCTGCCGGGTGCCCTATTAGGTCGTCGTGCTGAGCGAGCCTCCTCTCGATAGCCTCAAGTCGCTCGTAAAGTCCACCTGCCGATACCGGATTCTCTCCACCTTCAGCTGGCTGTCCCATGTTTGCCTGTAGTTCATTCAGCGTACTCTGAAGTGTGCTCACGGCCGTAGCTAGGGTTGCTGCTACGTGTTTGAGTTCGTTTATCTCACGGTATATCCCAGTACCGCCAACTGGAATTACCTCTCCCCTACTTACAACTAAAGGACTCTCTCTCTCTCTCTAGAACTCTGCGGCTTCCATACACCTCTGTCATTCCTGTAACACATAGCGCTACCGTTAAACCTACCAATTTGCTTTTCATTAGGATTCCTCCCTTAAAGGTTAATCTCTAGATATATGATACAGTGGGAAGTGTTAAAATTTAGTTAACGGATGAAATTATTTTTCACATGGGCGTAAAAATAATTTGCATCCCAGGACGATGCGTATGTACCATAAATGTATGGAGCGGCTGTACGCTTCAGTGTCTCACTATAGCCCAAGCGGCTAAAACAGGTGGTGCCGATTGAGGGATTCGAACCCCCGACCTACTGATTACGAATCAGTTGCTCTACCACCTGAGCCAAATCGGCATTGATACGCATGCGATGGATCCCAGTATCAGGCAGAGCCCTGGAGCTGCAATCTTCAGCAAAATTGGCTATTCATCACGTGCCTATATATTCCCACACAGACAGATACAATGTCAATTTGAATATACCATGTGTGCTGGCTCATAGCAGCGCTTCCAACTGAAAACTGAATCTCTCGAAGCCCCCAGGGCTGCCTCACGATTTTTTGTAAGCGACAAATATGCTAAAACAGCAGCGAGCATTGTTGTTTTGGTTTGTGATGCTGGAGATAGATATTGCAGATAGCTTTTTGGATGAGACATTTACCTATCTGATTGATTGGTGTGAATTCACACACTGTCATAATGCTTTGGAAGCGCGCGAACCCAGAGTACAACACCACTGTGGTTAGTACTTAAACAGGCTTCATCAACTAGTCTGGTAAATGTCTCAAAGGAGATTTGAGGGAAAGTATTCGATACTTAGAGTAGATTTCTAGGATTCAGCCCTGACATCCAATTGCCTTTACTGCAGTTTGCTGTTAAAGCCGGCAAGCCAGTCTATCGCCGGTTCGTAGCCTTGCTCCGCTGATTTTGTAACCCATTTTTTGGCTTCTTCATCGTCTTGTTTTACGCCTTGGTAAGAATCAGAATACATGCATCCCAGATTAAATTGGGCAGGAGCATATCCTTGCTCTGCAGCCTTTTCACACCATGCGAATGATTGTTTATAATCTATCTCCACTCCTACGCCGCAGGCATATTGAGCGGCTACCTCAAATTGTGCCATCGCCAAACCGCCTTCCGCTGCCATCATGTACCATCTGTGAGCCTCTGCATGATCCTCTTCAACATACTCACCATTCTCATACATAATTGCTATCTCGTATTGAGCATCCGGATAGCCCTGCTCCGCTGCTTTCATATACCAATGGAAAGCCTTCTCAAAATCCTGCTCCACATCACTCTCGCCAGTTGCATACAGGCACCCCATATTGCATTGCGCTATATCAAGATTTTGATCCAATGCTTTTTGAAGCCATTCCATCATCTTGGATGTATCCTTAGCAGTCCCGTAGCCTCTGCCATACAGGCCAGCCACATTTAGCTGTGCTATTGCATAGCCTTGCTCAGCGCTCTTCATATACCAGTGGAAAGCCTTCTCAAAATCTTGCTCCACACCATCACCAAGGGCGTAGCATACACCAAGTGAATTCTGCGCATTCGCATCTCCGCCTTCCGCCTCAGTATGCAGGGTTTCTATGTCTTCTTCCATAAGTCTCTCCAGATCAATTGTAGTAGGTGCTCAGATACCCTACTGGGTCATCGTGCTGTTGTGGGCTAATCTCAGTCACTATCTTACCATCTCTAAGCAGGATAATCCTGTCGGAAATTGCGGTCAGGAAATCAAGATCGTGAGAGGCGACGATGATGGTGACTCCGAGCTGATTAACTCCACGTAGCAACGTTATCACATCCGTTATCGTAGCGACATCTAAACCGGAGGTGGGTTCGTCGCACAGCAGCGTATCGGGATCTGTCATCAGGCTTCTAGCTAGTGCTACTCTTTGCTTTTGCCCACCAGATAATGTGCAGGGGTACTCAGAAGCCTTCGATTCTATACCTAGGTCTTTAAGCATGGCCATTGCCTTAGTTGTGTACTTACCCTTGCTGTCCCTTGCTTTCAGTGCTGGAGCATATACGAGATTCTGCAGCACAGTCATATGCGGGAACAGTTGAAAATCCTGGAACATGAAGCCGACGTTGCAGTCGTAATCTATTGCCCCACTATCTGGAGACTCTATCTTTTGGAGGCAGCGTAACATAGTGGATTTCCCACTTCCGGATGGCCCTGCTAAGCCGACGATGCTAGACTTCTCGATGTCTAAGCTGATGTCATCCAGGACCTTAGTGCCACTGAACGATTTACTGACGTTACGGATTCTTAGCATACGGCCTCTGCCTTTTCTCTATTTCCCTGCCGGCGAACTCTAAGACCAGCACGAGGAGGTAGTAGACTAGCCCGGCCACACACAGCGGAGTTAGATACTCATACCGGCTTGCAGCTATGATCTGAGATCTACGCATGATATCGGCTCCACCGATCGTCGCTACCAGAGCAGTCTCTTTTAACAGTGTTACTGTCTCATTGACAATCGCAGGAAAGACGTTGGCAGCAACCTGCGGGAGAATGATATCCTTCCACATGTAGAACGGTGGGATGCCAAGGGAGTACGCCGCCTCAAATTGTCCTTTGGGGAGGCTCTCAATACCAGCCCTTAGTATCTCAGAAACATAGGCGGAGCTGTTGATTCCGAATGCGATGATGCCAGTTGTGATCACATCGAGCTTGCAGGAGTAGACCTGCGGGATCACGAAGTAGACGATACTCAATTGCAAGATAGATGGAGTTCCCCTTATTACCGACACGATTCCTTTGATGACACCTCTGCATATATTGCGGTACCTAGCAATAGCGAACAGAACCCCGAGGGAGAGCCCAACCAATATACTCCCGAGTAGGAGTTTTAGGGTCATGGCTACCCCGGCGCAGATGTATAAAAAATCAGCAATGAGCTGATTGCTCATTTAACCAATCCCCACTTCTTCTTGAGGGCTTGGAGTTCGCCGCTTGCATCCAGTTCTCCAACGGCTGTGTTTATCGAGTCTCTCAAGTTAGAGCCCTTCTTCACGGCCATCGCAAATCCATCATCTGAGTTCTCGTCCAAAACCTTGTACTCGAGAGTCGGGTTGGTCTTGCAGAATTCAATCGCAATGATACTATCTAGCAATGCTCCCTCCACATGCTCAGCCTTGATAAATTCAACAGCCTGTGTCACATTATCTATCGACACCAAGTTCGCCTCAGGCCTGTTCGCTTTAAGCCACTTCTCCGGGACTGAGCCGAGCTGGCATGCTACTTTTACATCCTTCAATACCGACATGTCTGACGGTGGAGATTCCTTCCTATAGACAAGCGCCACTCCAGTGCTGTAATATGAATCTGTGAAGTCGTAGCTCTTGCGCCGCTCCTCTGTGGCATTCAGAGTTGAGACGGCAGCGTCGATGGATCCAGTTTGAAGTTCCGTTAGTAAAGAGGAAAACGCCATGTCCTTGAACTTGGCCTTCTTCCCAAGCTTCTCGGCAACCGCCTTCGCGAGATCGATTTCGAAGCCGGCGACATCACCATCCACATAGTACTCGAATGGTGGGTAGTCCGCGCTAGTCCCAAACGTAATTGCCTCATCAGTTTTGTCGTCCTCGCACCCGCAGACTAGAAATAAGATTGCGGCTAAGAGACCGCGCCACATAGCGATCATAAAGATTCGTACTACAAAGAGCTAACACTTAGCAGTGTACCGTGGCGCAGCCGCAGCTGTCAATTAGCATATTCGCCCATGTGTGCGGTCGTGTATGGATGAGGCAACGCGCGTAGAGAGAGGGGGCTCCTTTGGGCTGACAGAGAAACGACTTCTGGTGAGGAGGCCCTTTCTATTGCGGTTGTATCGCTTACTATCCATTTGGGTTGTATAGCTTGTTATATATGTTCAGCGAGTCGAGGTAGCGATGTGTGACCCAGCTGTACGGTTGTCGTTCACTATCAATGGTCGGGGTCCAGAGTAGCTCCGTGGGCCAATAGCGTGGCTCCGAACTCTTCATGCCCCCTGCCCTGTATTCTGATTCTGCCCGTAGTGGTCCGTTGCTGATCGAGGCGAGGATTGTGTCCAATGAATCAGTAATAGTCATGCTGCTGGGTTGGGCCCTCCCATCGTGTGCCAAGATGTGGAGTTCAGAATCTGGTTGTATGATGGTGTTTCGTTCGAGCTCTGTCAGTCTGCTCCTGACCATTGCTATTGCCTCTTGTCCCTCAGCGAGTACTGGAGTGGGTTCTGCGGCGGCGTAGGTTATGTTGGTTGGGTCCGTTCGCGCGACGTAGACCCATCCGGTTGTCGTGCTTCCTCTCGTGGCACGGTATCGTATTGTGCAATGGTAGAGGCTAGAAGTCCAGGGACCACTCGTCCCATTATTATTCGTTATCCAGGAACCATCAAGTTCACTGGGGTTTGTCATCGTCGATTGCGTTCTGATCTTCGCAACTAGGAATGCTACGATGGCTGGTCTGGCCCACCGTAGATTCAGTGGTTTTGAGCTGTATTCGTATATCGCATTGGCCATCTCATTTGCCTGGGTTCTCCATGTTGTTAGGAGGCCAGCCAGGTACAGGCCAGTGGCTTGGATTATGAGTGTTATTGGTTCAGCTTCCTCCACTCCTTCCAGATCTAGAGTCGCTTGTTGCTGGGGTTCCTGGATTACGGCCGGATGACCAACTAACTTCTCAATAGCCTCAACCCTCTGCTTCAACCCCTCACTTACGGGATCATTGCTGCCGCTTATAGCAACCGCTATGCTGCCTATGTCTTTGCTGATTGTACCTAATTGCGTGGTTTGCTTTGCAAGGCTGCCTAGTACCGTACCTACCTGAGATGCACTTCTCTCAACTACAGGAGTTTCAACCTCTCTCTCTCTCTCTCTAGAACTCCAGGCCTCTCCGGCTATTAGCCCTAGAATGAGTGTTGATGTTACAAGTTTGTTTTTCATGTGTTTCCTCCCCTTGAGGATAAAGATTTCTACTAAGTAGGTTAGCATGTGAAGGGTTAAAAAATAGTTAACGGATGAGATTATTTTTGCACATGGGCGTAAAAATAATTTGACGCCGTGTGGGATGGGGGGTAGCCTCATAGGAACTCACACAGTATTTCGCAAAGCTATTGCATCTTGTAATTTGATATGGTAGAACCTGGCATGCGGGGTGTGAGACGGAGATGATAGTGCGTAATAGAAGAACCCTGATAGCAACAGTGACACTAATGGCCCTCTGCTCAGGTGTGTACGGGAGCAAGTACGGTAACGGGTCTAGAGGCGAAACGCACTGCAGACCTCAACAAGCGAGCCTCTGGCATACCACCGGCGATAGCAGTCCCTCACTGGGCCGATTGAATTTGATGAGAATGTGCGGGATAATGGTCGAGGTTACCCGTCGTTTTCAGAAGTGCAATCGATTGGTATTCCAACTTCCTTCTTGTGTTCATTCACGAGGATAAACGACTTTATGCTGGCAACGATATTGCTGCCTTGCAGGTCGGTTGTCAGCACCTTGTTGTATTCATTCAAATCTTTCGCCACAATCGTTAATGCAAAAAATTCCCCCCCTACAGTTGAAAGACATGATCTTACATTCTGCATTCCAGAGATAATTTTGATGAAGTGTTTTACGTTCTTGTAGGACTGTTGGGAGATCGATACGATGCAGATTGCGAAGATCGTATATCCGAGCACATCGCGGTTTATCTCTGCATGGTACCCCGTAATAATCCCCGCTGTTTCCAAAAGCTTCAATCGCCTGAGGCAAGGTGGTGCCGAGATTCCAACTGTTGCAGAAAGTTCAACATTAGTCATCCTCCCGCTCTTCTGGACAGTCGCCAGAATCATTTTATCGATAACATCTAACTTAGCCATTAATTTATTACAAATCTACAAACTCATTCATGCAGAACATTGGTACAATCAATCGATATTGATTAGAAGACGAAAGCCATGCGGAAATTTCAACCATAACCTATCGTGAGAAATGACGCCAAGCTACACTATACAAACATCCTCTCCCTACACCTTACACTACCACGACAATGCCCCATTTTAGGAACCTGCTAAGTATCGTAAGTGAGATTATTCCAATTCGAAACAGGCTGCAGCAAGTTCCTAGGTCTCGTTAGGAAAAAATTCTCTAAGTAGTTGAATTACAAACAAAACTGTGGCACAAGCAGTTATATTAAACACCACTACTCGAGCCACAATGCACTATCGCATTTCTGAAGAAAA
>JAIRZU010000069.1 GCA_031267075.1 Holosporales bacterium | reverse complement strand
TGAATGCGTCGCATTATCCGATCACGTGTTACCTTCGCGATTATTGAGGCCGCCGCAACTGAGTAGCTCTTTCTATCGCCACCTACAGCGGTAACTGTCTTGCGCCCACTAATCTCAACCTTGCGATTCCCATCTAGTATGTACAGCGTTGCTTCAAGGCCACTCGCTGCTTCTATGATACCTTCCACCCAAGCCTTCGAGAGGCCTATGTTATCTATAACGTCATTTTCTATGATCGCGACGTTGTACTCAACAGCAGCTGATTCAAACAACAGATCGGCAGCTCTCTCCCGATTCGCGACAGTTAACCTCTTCGAATCATCGATCATAGCTAGCAGATCAGAGCCGATTAAGTCGCGTTCTATCCGGCAGGCGGCGACGACGAGTGGACCGGCAAGTGGGCCAAGCCCGGCCTCATCGATACCACACACGACCTCGTCACTGTACAAGTCTTCTATCTCGAACGTAGGCATCAATCTCTCTCCTCAGTAACAAGAGCTAACTTTTCCGAAAGTTCCAGGAATGTGCTTGGAGCTACATTTTCAGGTCTTGCATTCTTGTCTATGTTGCATTGCTCCAAGATCTCATCTGGCTGAATGTGATAGTGCCTCTTTAGGATCACCCGCAGCTGCTTTCGTCGGCTACTAAAACAGTGAGCCGTCAGCGTTTCAAGCTTGCCCATATCAGGCACGACACAGTGCTTTGGTATTAGCCTCACCACCGTGGAATCTACTTTGGGAGGTGGATAGAATGCAGCACTCGATACATCGAACAGCCGTTCGGTATGGCACATTATCTGCGATATAACGCTTAGCCTTCCGTACTGCTTAGTCCCTGGGCTAGCACATATCCTATCTGCAACCTCCTTCTGAAACATCAAAACCATCTTGCTTATCCTGCTTATGTTTTTCAGCCAGCCGATGAGCAGTTGCGTGCCGACATTATACGGCAGGTTCGATACGATCGTAATCGGAAGATCAGGCTGCAAGCTACGCAGCTGCACCTTCATCGCATCTGCATACATAAATTTTAACCTACCATCGCTGTTTGTCAAGAGCATATCGTGAACTGGTTTGAATGACTCATCCTTCTCGATGCACGTTATAGCCTCACAATGGCTGCAGAGATTTATTATCTCCCTTGTGAGGCCGCATGGGCCTGGCCCTACCTCAACGATATGTGCCTCATCATCGACAGGTAACGCACATGCTACAATTTTCCTGAGGAGAGATGCATCACATAGGAAGTGTTGCCCAAGAGACTTAGCCCTCCCTCTGTTCGAAAGTAACCTATACATCTTAATGATTTGGGCGATGGTCAGGTCTGCCGCACCTTCTCCAGGTTCATTAATGATCATCACTGGCCACTATCCAATGCTGATGTTCACAAACCTGTATACCTCAATCTGGTACCATACATCAAACATAAGGTCACTCTTGTATTATCTACACCTGGGTTCCCGCCTCTATGCTGATGGCTACGCATAATATCGAGTTTACTAGGAAGCTGGATAGGACTATCAAGATCTCTAACTATTCAGTGCAGGAGATGTGAGCGCAACAGATTCTCTCCATCATCAAAAAATAATCTCATCCGTTAACTATTTTTTAACCTTTCACATGCTAACCTACTTATAGAATCTTTTATCCTCTAAGGGGAGGAAACACATGAAAAGCAAACTTGTAACATCAACACTCATACTAGGACTAATAGCCTGTGAGGCCTGGAGTTCTAGAGAGAGAGTTCTCAGTTGGAGATAAACAGGTAACACTCTTTGGTACACTAAGAGCAACCCTCAAAGCAATCAACGATACCCAAACTGCACTGACTGATCAAAACACCGAACTACTATCCCAACTAAATACCTCCCTAACAGCAGCAACCCAGAACATCACAGCAATACTACTTGGTTCATCTGGTGAGGAGGAAGAAGCAGATACTGGGTTAGTAGGGAAGGTAGATGAGATAGGTAGGGCTGTTAGTGATGAGAGTAGTGGACTACCTAAGATAAGGGGATTACTGGAGGATGGTACCTATGGGTTAGAGGCGATCAAGGCAGCGATAGCAGATAAAGCTGATGGCCTCCCAGCTGTACTGGATTTGTTAAATCACGCAGATCACGGCCTGGCGAAGATCAAAGAAGCGCTCACCGGTACTGGTACAGATACAGAAATACCAGCGATAGGCACCAGCGAAGATGATCCTACCAAACCCACGGTGTTCGGCAGAATAGCGAAAGTGCAGAGTACACTAGGAGCACCAGCAACGTACGGAACGTCTCCGACTATGGGTTCTGGGCTGTACGCATACATAGCGGAGACAGCCCTGAGGGCAGAGACCATTGGGATAGCGAACAGGATGGCACTGTTTGCACCGTCGCTCCGTAAGCATGGTAGTCTAATCGACGCTCTAATAATCGCAACACTCCGAACACAGATGCTCGGAGATGGACGGTCCAGCTGGTCTGGTGAATGGACAGCTAGGGAAGCCGCAGGCACCACAGCGCGCGACCAGGTGCTCATATTATGGGACGAGTCCACAGATACCAGGACCGTAGGGTGGGCCGGATTTACCCGCGTTACCTCTTCGGATCATAAGTGGGAGTGCTACCAAGTAAACGCCGCCGACCCAATAACAGCGGGTGACGTAACCGAACGAACAGGCCAAACGCTGGCTGGAACACTGACCCAAATGGAAACCGAAGCGCGGAGCGCGCCCACCTATCTAAACCTAAGAGAATTCACGCTGCTCCGTTACTCCAGTACCCAGCTAGTATCGTGGCAGGACGATCCTAACAAGGTAGTCACAGCCTTCAGAGTTAGGTACGGAAGCCCATGGTGCAGCGAACTCATGCAGCGCCTGAAGGCAGTAACATCTGACACCCTAGACACAACGGAGAACCCAGCCTACATCCGATACTTACGACCCTAGGAGGGCCCTCCCCACCAGAGGTTTTTACCCGTGGTGGGATAGGGGCTTATTGTGTGGGGTAGCATAATTCTACGCTGGGAGGCTAAGTTTCTGTTACAATATCATTGTGGTGCTTTTTACGCAGCCGTTGAATTATATGAACTCTAAGCTTTTGGCAAGCATAAGGGAATGGGGATGGACGCTCTTTGCACTCGTCGCCATAAGTTTCTTTCTCTTTCAGCCATTTAAAATCCCATCTGGATCAATGACCCCCACACTGGTCGTCGGAGATTTCCTAATCGTCAATAAGTACTGCTACGGATATTCCAATGACTCATTCAGGATCGGAACATTCACATTCCCCCTGCCTAAGATTCACGGAAGGCTGTTCGCAAGGGGACTCCCACAGAGGGGAGATATCGTGGTCTTCAGGAATAAGAGGGACAGAGATCATAACTACGTAAAGCGGATCATAGGTATGCCTGGAGATAAGATACAGGTCATCGACGGGGTCGTCAATATCAACGGCACCCCGGTCGAGCTGAAATATGACGGAGAGCACTCAATCATCGACGAGGACGGTGAGTACGTGATTTCCAAGAAGTACATCGAAACGCTCCCCAATGGATATCAGCACGTAATAATCAAGAGAGATGAGTTTGGGAAGGGAGGCCTCGACAACGTAGGCCCAATTGAGGTCCCAGAAGGACACTACTTTGTGATGGGGGATAACAGAGATAACTCACAGGATAGCAGGGTAGAGGAGATGGTTGGCTGCATCCCACTAGAGCGTATACTTGGCAGGGCAGAATGCATATTCTTCTCATCGAAGTGCTCTCTCTGGGAGGTGTTTAAATGGCCATTCTCAATGAGGTTTGAGAGATTCTTCACAATCCTAAAATGACCAATGAGATCGAAGAGAGGATAGGGTATTCATTCAAGAGCAAGGCCCTCCTTGAAAGTGCCATGCATCATTCAAGCATCAAGAAGTATGCTCTTCAGTTCGAGAGGCTGGAGTTCCTGGGAGATAGGGTTTTAGGCATCGTGGTCGCAGAGTACATCTTTTCCACGTTCAATGTTGAAGAGGGAGTTATGTCGAGAATGTTCTCGGCCTTCGTCTGCGCTTCCTCCTGCAAAGATGTGGCTCTAAAGATCGGACTTGATAAGTACCTAGTCACGGCCAGCAGTAGCCTTGCGACAAACGAAACGGTCCTTGCAGATACTATGGAGTCTGTCATTGGTGCAGTGTTTGTCGATGGCGGATATGAGGCATCGAAGATGATAATCCTGCGCGGCTGGGACGAGATTTTTAAGGGGTATGATGATATAAATTACGACCCTAAAACTAAGTTGCAAGAGCTTTGCCAGCGCAAAACCGGAGCAACCCCACAGTACGATGTGATATCGATAACAGGTCTAGATCACTGCCCAATCGTCACAGTTTCAGTAGCCATCGGAAGTGAGAGCGTGACCGCCACCGGCTCATCCAGAAAGAAAGCAGAGACGCTAGCCGCCAGACTCCTGCTTGAGAAGATTGGGATTCCCACATAACCATTCATAATCGGAGTCACTGCTGATGGCCGGGTTTGGGTCTGGGCTTGGGAGGTTGAGTTGGAAGTGTGGTTTGACTAGCTTCCCTAAGTAGTTGTCTCAGCACATCGAATGGGTGCTGCGGCGGTGTCTGTCTACTCCCAGGGTAGAATCCGCCTGGTCCTGCGCATGGAGGCGGTGGTATCAGGCCTCGCAGATTAGCCTGTCCATACCACTGCCACTGCTCCTGCTGTGCAGGTTCGAGTTTCGGTTTGGGTTTTCGCGTAGCTCGCGCGATTGCTTGTTCTAGTTCCTGTGGTATTCCGTTCTGTTCAGCTTGCTGTGCGGCTGTCTCGAGTGACCCTATATGTGGCACAAGTAGCGTCTCCATCGCTCCGGCAAGGCGCCCCGGATTCCGCTTCCCCCATGGACCGTCGAATGCTCCGAGCTGTTTGCACAGTGCTATAGCAACCAGCTTCTGGGAGGTGCGGGGGCTGTGCGTATGGTTGTAGGCCTCCGCTATCTGGTTCAGGAGGCTCCTTACGACCGCTTGCCGTGCATCCAGTATTGCAGATGCGGTTTCCTCATCTGGGTTGGTCATCTCCCCCTTAATGTGTTGTTTGACTGACTTCTGCGCAAGAGCTAGCGCCTCCCTGGTTCTTACCACGTCGCAGCTAAGCTGGTCTGCGGAGAATTTGGACTGGATGCCTCCGGGTGGTATCGGTGGAAGGCTTCCATCTGCGTAGCTGCATGCCAGCATCAGCACCACACTTATCACTACTCGCATCGTTATTCTCTAATCTATCTTCCAGAACCAGTAGTATCATTGTATCAAAAATTTCTTAGAACCGCTATGGAATTAACTTACAAGAATAGAACGAGACATCCACTCAAGATGGTACACCGTAACCAGGCTACTTGCAATTCATATATCCATGGTAGGGTGATGCCTCCCAGAGAGGCAAATATTTTTACGCCCATGTGCAAAAATAATTTCATCCGTTAACTAAATAGTAACCCTTCCAACTGTATCATATATCTAGAAGATTAACCTTTAAGGGAGGAATCCTAATGAAAAGCAAATTGGTAGGTTTAACGGTAGCACTATGTGTTGTAGGCATGACAGAGGTGTATGGAAGCTCTAGAGGTAGCTGGGGCGTTTCATAGAGGTTGGATCTACACACAGTAACTTATGACTCTTGCTATCACAGTTTAGAATGTAGTATGATTCCGTACAGTTGGTTGGTCGATTCAGCTCAAAAATAGCGGGCATGGGTGCCATGAAAAAGTCTACTGTTTATACGGTTACGGCGTTGGCTGCCGTGCTTATCACAGGTGCAATAAAGCTTTATACTGATCGCTCTGTCAAGTTACTCGAGAGGCGTGTCATGAGTATACTTAGTAGGGTGTTGAGTGACAAAGAAATATTTGACGAGATATACAAGAATCATAGCTCGTGGGGTTCATCTGAGCACTCATCTGGCTACGGTTCCGTTAAGAAGTATGCCATCCCATATCTGGAGTATCTACAGAAATTTATAGATACAATGAAGCCTGATTCCATACTCGATTTTGGATGTGGTAATTGGGAGTTGATGCAGCATATTGTGATCCCATCACATATTCAGTACCTCGGGGTTGACGTTGTGGACAGTGTAATACAGGACAACAAAGACAAGTACGAAAGAGATAACATACGCTTCGAGGCTATTGAGGGAACGGATGATATCAAGCAGCATAATGGAGGCTTACTGATTGTTAAAGATGTATTTGAGTGCTGGGATAACAACAGGATCAAGTATTTCCTAAGTAACATCATCCAGAATTTTAAGCATGTAATCTTTGCGGATTATTTCGATCCAAGCGGCGCCCGAAACAATTCGGCTAACGCGGTGGCTGGACCGGCTCGGGAGATCGATCTAGAAGCCCCTCCGTTCAATTTGAAGTGTCAAGATTCAAAGGTGTATGAAATCAATTTCAATGAGAAGGGGCAGAAGTGGAAGATGCATAAGAAGATCACTTTGTGGATCAATCCCTCTTATAAAGATGAAGCGAAACCTGGGATAACGCAAGATGGGCCTCTCCCATAACTCTCGCTAATTGCTCTTTCTGGAGGTTTGGAGTGAGGCCTATCAGATCTTGGTCAGCGGCTTCACATGTTCATGGTATGATAATACGTTCGTGGGATGCAAATTATTTTTACGCCCATGTGAAAAAATAATTTTCTCCGTTAGGTCTCGTTAGGAAAAAATTCAACGAAGCCAGATCATTGTGCAAGCAAAGTAGGCAAACGACAAAAATGAAGTTTTCGTTTTACAAAACCGTGAAAATACCCTCCTATACCA
>JAIRZU010000065.1 GCA_031267075.1 Holosporales bacterium | reverse complement strand
AGGACTAGCCGCCATTCACGATTGTGCGAGCGCAGCAGCTACAAACGCAGCAGAATTAGCCGGAGCGGTGACAAGCATTCAGGAAATTCTCACCGGCACACCAAGTCAGGAAGAAGAAGAACCAGACCTAGGCCTGACCGGTAAGATCAACGATATGGCCACACAACTCGAGATAATAGATCAAAACATTGGGCGCGCTCCCGAGGGAGGAGCAGGGACACAACCACTGGTGGACGGTATATACGGGTACGTCGTAAACGTTGCGGAACGCCTCACGACTCTAGAAGAGAATGTTGGTCACCCAGCAGCGACTACACCGAAACCAGTACCGATTACCGGAATATACGAACAACTCACGGACCTGCGTACGCTTGTCGTCAAAATGAGGGCAATTGAGCAGACGAACAACATACTCACCAGTGTTCCACTGCTCGCAGGCTATGCCGGGCTCATATGTGCCATGCATGAACACATAATGTTCACGCAACTTGCCGCTAATGGACCAACCATGCCTACCGGAACTTGGGAACACGCGATCAACGGGCCCTCGAACAACGACGACTGCAGAACCGTGATAGTGATAGACACCTCCACACCCACAACCCGCAACGGTGCAATCTATGCGTTAGACCGAGCAGAGCAAACTCGCATCACCATCATAGACGGGAACGCTACGACACCGACGTGCAAACCTACAGATCTAGAAACCGACATACAACTCATGCGAAGTGAACATCACACCAACCAAATACACGAATTCATGCTGATACGTTGCGCGGACTTCCTACTGAGCGGCACCAAACCCACACTCACCTCCCTGATCGGATACGCCTACGACACCATAAAAAAACCCTATGACCTCTACGTATCCTTCCCGCACAACGCAATATGCGGAGCAATACAGCCCAGCCTGATATCGGAGGGTCGCATTACTCACATCAGATACCTGGCAACACAGTAAACGGAACAGCCAATCCCAACTGATAAACCAGGGAGAGTTACATCAGAGGGAGGGGGCCTTTGATCTCCCCTCCCCTCGCATTGCGTTGCGCAAAAGCAACACATCTCTGGGCAACAAATAAAATCGTAACGCTTTAACCGTTTTCACTTGATGGGATTTTCCTATATACTGATATATGGATCGATGTATATATACGGTTATATGCCGAAGGAAACTCTGGTGGAATTCAATGGTGCCGTGCTTGAGGTCTTACCGAACGCGATGTTTCGGGTTGAGCTTGAGAATGGACACAGGATTCTAGCCCACACATCTGGGAGGATGCGGAAGAATAGGATAAGGGTTCTAGTTGGCGACAAGGTTACTATTGAGATGACTCCATACGACCTGTCAAAGGGGAGAATAATCTTCAGAGAAAAGTAATGTGTTTCAGGCTCGTTTCAGATTACGCGCCTGCTGGGGATCAAGGCCAAGCCATATCATTCTTAACACGTGGAATTGAGAATGGTGCCAAGGATCAAGTTCTGATCGGAGTCACCGGATCTGGCAAGACATTTACGGTAGCGAACGTTATCGAAAATCTTGGACGACCGACTCTGATAATGACTCACAACAAGACGCTCACCTCGCAAATCTACTCCGAGATGAAATCGTTTTTCCCGGAGAATGCGGTTGAGTATTTCGTATCGTACTACGACTACTACCAACCCGAAGCGTACGTCGCCCACTCAGATACCTACATCGAGAAGGTGTCGGCTATCAATGAAGATATAGATAGGATGCGGCATTCCGCAACACGCTCCCTCCTCGAGAGAAGAGATGTAATCATAGTTGCAAGTGTATCCTGCATATATGGCATAGGTCCGATTGAAAGTTATGCAGAAGGGATACTCTCCATAAAAGTCAACGAGAGAGTATCACCTCAGAAGTTATGCAGGGAGCTTACCTGCCTCCAGTACCAGAGGAACGATATAGATTTTAAGAGAGGCACATTCAGGGTGGCTGGAGATGTCATCGAGATATTCCCAGCTCATAAATCTGATAGCTTCTGGAAGATCAGCTTCTTTGGTAACGACGTGGAGATGATCACGGAAATGGAATACCCATCTCGCAACAAGATCCGCTCTCTAGGAGAAGTTAGAATATTCTCGAACAGCCACTACATAGCGTCGGTTGATGTGATGAACAGGGCGATAGAGCAGATCCGGATAGACCTTCAGATAAGACTTAAAGAGCTAGAGGAGAAAGAGAAATTGATTGAGAGGCAAAGACTTGAGCAGAGGGTGTTATATGACATCGAGGTTATGCTAGCTACCGGCACCTGTTCAGGAATAGAGAATTACTCAAGATACCTGACTGGAAGACAGCCTGGAGAGCCACCTCCAACCCTCCTTGAATACCTTCCCAAAGACTCGTTGTTAATCGTTGATGAGAGTCATGTGAGCGTCCCGCAGATTAGGGGGATGTACCTAGGGGATAGGGCTAGAAAGGGAAATCTGTCTGAATACGGATTTAGACTGCCATCCTGCATGGACAACAGACCATTGAAATTTGAAGAGTGGAACACATTTAGGCCATCAACGATTTTCATGTCTGCAACTCCGAATGAGTTTGAAATGACGGCGGCAGGAAAGGAACACACAGTCGAGCAATTCGTAAGGCCAACCGGAATCGTAGATCCAATCTGCATCGTCAAGCCATGCGATAACCAGATCGACGATTTAATGGCTGAGATACAATCTACTACCTCCAGTGGATTCAGGACCCTCGTCACTGTCCTAACTAAGAAAATGGCTGAGCACCTGACAGAGTACCTATCTGAAAACGGAGTCAAAGTTACATACATGCATTCCGACACCGACACCCTCGATCGCGTAGAAATAATACAGGCACTCAAGATGGGTGAGTTCGATGTTCTGGTCGGAATTAACTTACTGCGTGAAGGGCTCGACATTCCTGAGTGCTCCCTCGTAGCAATCCTGGATGCCGATAAGGAGGGATACCTCAGATCGAGAACTGCTCTGATTCAAACGATTGGTAGAGCCGCCAGAAATATAAATGGTAAGGTAGTTCTCTACGCTGATAGGATCACCAAGTCAATGAAGGAAGCCATCGATGAGACAGAAAGGAGGAGGCAGATTCAGACGGCATACAACACCGAGCATAACATACTTCCAAAATCGATCGTAAAATCTCATACTCCAATCATTCGTCGCAAAACCAACCTTCCCCCAAGAGGCAAGCAGCATGACTCCAACTTAGATGTCGAAAAGCAAATCGCTATCCTTGAGAAAAAGATGCTCGTAGCATCGGAGCACCTGCTGTTTGAGGAGGCAGCGCAGTATAGAGATCGCATCAATGAGCTAAGGAACTTACGGGGAAATGTGGAGTAGAAGAGACGAGAAAAAAATCTTCATCAGGCGCTCACTAATCTTTGGCGTAATCGAGTTGGCACTCGGAGCTGTTGTGTTCGTGAGGCTCGGCTACCTGCAGCTCTTCAAGGCAGGGCACTACCAGCGACTCTCCGATAAAAATCGCATAGTTGAAAAGCAGGTACTTCCAGAAAGGGGAAACATCCTCGATGCCTCCGGCAGGATACTAGCGAAGAATATATTTTCGTACTCCGCTGTTATTGATTTAGCTGAGGTGCCAGAAGCCGAGAGGCCTAGTGTAGTCTCCACACTGAAGTCCTCTATCTCACTCGAGACCAAGGTCATATCATTGCTAGATAACATTCCAGAAAAGATCAACAAAACCAACCGCTACATTCTGCTGCAGGAAAATCTGGATTGGCCTACGCTTTCGAGGTACTACATTCTGTCCTCCAAAATCCCGGGGGTAGCGATTGAGAAGACGCAAACCAGACAGTACATATACCCGGAGGAATTTTCACATATCATAGGCTACACCGGCACTCCCTCCCGTGAGGACTTCCTGGCGTCAGGCCTGAACACAGCCCTGCTATTACCGATGGCAAAAATCGGGAAGATCGGAATTGAGAAAACATACGATAGCAAGCTGTTCGGTAAGACAGGCACCCATCGCATCGAAGTGAACTCAAGGCGCCAATTCGTGAGGGACGTCGATAACATAGCTTCAACGCGGGGGCAAGATATAAAGCTAACCATCGACCTGGATCTGCAACTCGAAGCCCACAGGTTATTGTCGCAGCATCAAAGTGGCGCATGTGTTGTGATGGACGTACACACAGGCGCCATCCTGGCATTTGTATCATATCCAGGATACGACACAAACATCTTCACGAAGCAGATCAACCAGAAACAGCTTGATGAGCTCTACGCGAACCCATACAATCCAATGCTGAACAAGGTGACATGTGGGCTGTACGCTCCAGGCTCACTCTTCAAGGTCATCACCGCCCTTGCTGCTCTGAAAAATAATGTGATCGACAAGAGGACAACGTTCAGCTGCGATGGGGTATACGAGCTAGGCCAAGCGAAGTTCCACTGCTGGCGCTGGAAGTATGGGGGGCACGGAGCAGTCACCCTTCGCAAGTCACTTGAGCGTTCCTGCGATGTCTTCTATTATAACATTGCGATGAGGTTAGGGCCAGAGGCGATAGCTGAGGTTGCCAATGATTTCGGACTCGGCTCTCAGACAGGCATAGACCTGCCAGGGGAGAAGGCCGGCGTCATCCCATCTAAATCATGGAAGAAATTGAGAAGGAAAGGATCTTGGACAAAGGGCGATACATTGAATATGTCGATAGGCCAGGGCTACGTCCTAGCAACTCCAATCCAATTAGCGCGTATGATTGCTATGCTTGTAAATGGTCAGTCTCGCGTAGTCCCATTTCTAGTGCAGCATGATGAGATGGAGGATGCAGAGCAAGGTACCTACAGTAAGGAGCATATTACTGCTGTGCTAGATGGATTATACGATGTTGTAAACTCTCCGTACGGCACAGCCTACAACGCAATAGATGGCTACGACGAGTTTGAGATTGCCGGGAAAACAGGCTCATCTCAGGTCTGCAGAATAACGTCAGCCCAAAGGACAGCTGGAGAAACGAAGTCGTCTGACTACTGGAAGAAAGAGCATGCTATGTTTGTAGCATACGCTCCAACCTCAAACCCAAGAATCGTTATGATGGTGCTGGTGGAACATGGAGGCAGTGGCGCCGCCAGCGCCGCCCCCCTGGTAAACGGCCTAATCCCAGCCGTCCAGAAATATATCAGACAGCCCCATTCTAGAGACATTTACTTATCTAGTTGATTAGCGTAAATTTCCACACCGTCTAATGCTTGGGAAGCGCGCAAAACCAGCGTACAACGTCACTGTAGTTGGTACTTGGACAAGCTTCATCAAC
>JAIRZU010000064.1 GCA_031267075.1 Holosporales bacterium | reverse complement strand
GAGACCGCTTGTAGGAGACGATCAAACTTCCAGACAACCTTCGGCTCTCCTATGTTGATATACGGAGCATCCCCACTGTATGAGTTTACGTTTTGCCCTAGGAGCGTGATCTCCTGGACTCCCTGTGCCAGCAGCATCTTCACCTCAGCTATGATATCGGCAGCTGGTCGTGAGTACTCTCGGCCCCTCGTATATGGGACTACGCAGTATGTGCAGTAGTTATCACACCCCTCCTGGATGGTAACGAATTCACTGTGCCCCACCTCGCGTCTAGTGCTGCAGCAATCGAACTTCTGTGGATGCAGCATCTCTACGTCTAGTATTTTTTCAGCCTTACCATTCGTGGGTTCATTCAGGATCTTTGATACGTATCCTGGGAGCCTGTGATACGCATGTGGGCCGAATGCAATATCAATATGATCGTACCTGAAAATCTCATCCTTCTCCGCTTGAGGAACACAGCCACCGACAGCTACCACCTTCGTGTTCTCAGATCTCAATAATCCTATGTTTGCGAAGACCCGATTTGCCGCTTTCTCCCGGACATTGCATGTGTAGAAAATTAGGACGTCGGCATCATGGGCGCTATTGGCCTTTTCAAAGCCGGCCTCTACCATGATGTTGGCAATTACGTTGGAGTCGTACACGTTCATCTGGCAGCCATATGTTACGATAAAAAACTTGTGCATTGGTGTGTTGGCTCCCGGGAAACTTGGATCTTGTAAAAGTAGTAGGTGACGCACATTATATCAGGTGGTAAAATCTTTGCAAAACTAATGGGATCGAATCAGTAAAAATGTCTGCAAGGGTAGTAGTTTTTGGGAATCAAAAAGGGGGTACTGGTAAGTCTACGTTAGCCATGCACCTGGCGATATCGCTGTTGTTAAAGGGGTACAAAGTCGCAACAGTAGACGTTGATGCTAGGCAGGGTACCTTCTCTAGGTACATCGAAAACCGAGAAAGGACAAGGCAAAAGTGCGATCGCATTTTGACTCCGTTCCATACGGCGCTACCTGAGACTCAGCCGAGTTCTGCTCCGGATTCAATCAGACGCGATACAGATGCCTTTATGAAGTTGCTTGTGTCGTTGGGTAAGTACGACTACGTGGTGGTTGATACTCCGGGAAGCGATAGCAACCTGTCCAGGATAGCTCACTCGTTTGCTGATGTTATTATAACCCCGGTTAATGAGAGCTTCGTGGATCTGGATCTGCTGGTTCGTATCGATGATTCTGATACAACCACCCTCAAGCCAAGCACATACGCAGAGATGGTGTGGAATCAAAAGAAAGAGCGGGCCGTGAGAGATAAAGGGCAGATCGATTGGATTGTCCTCGTGAACCGCATGCCGAATGTGATCTCAAGAAACCGCCAGGAGTTCGAGAAGATCCTGTGGGCCCTGTCAAAGCGGATTGGCTACAGGGTCGCTACCGGGTTCAAAGAGCGTGTCATCTTCCGAGAGCTCTTCCTCACTGGACTAACTCTACTGGATCGCGACGTCATACAAGTCCAGACCAGCCTATCGCACATCGCCGCTAGACAGGAACTGAAAGACTTGCTCGGTGCACTCAGCATAACTGAGCAGGATCAACAATGTAGTGCTCAAGGGGCATGCTAGCTGTTAGTCTTCTTGTATTTGATCTGGAGCAGGGGCTTCGTCGTCGATGGGTGAAGATGCTGTTCTAAGCCGCCCTAGCGTTATCGGGATTTGGTCAGGTGAATCTACCTCTCCGTATCTTATTAGATTCATCAATCTATCTCGGCGCGCTGCCCTTAGCCCATCGTATATTGTACCTGCTGGCGTTGCCTCGAGTTCCTGTTCAAATCTTATTGCTGACGGGATTAGCTCTATCGGAACTATATGTTCGTGCTCCTCGAATAGCCTCTGCTGTGCTTCACAGGCTTCTTGGAATCGCTCAGCCCCCATTACGTGTTCTATCTCTTCGCGTGCCGCCACTTGTTTAGTGAATTGTATAGGCCAAAATTCAATCCCAGCCCCGTTGCATGCTCCTTGCATGCTCTCGAGGTTCTGTAATTCGTCATCAATTCCAACTACTCTATTGATCGCACCTCGGCAGCGCCTAAGCACTTCCAGTAGGACATGTCCCTTATCGAGCTTGCCACAGTATACTATCCCGTCGCAGGCCCAGGCTCCGCTCTCGAACTGGCTTTCGCCTGTTAGATCCAGGGGAATGCCGCATCTTCGTATGTCCCGCACTCTGAGAGGTGCTCTTTCGTACGCACAAGCTGTTAAGAATATCACCATGTGACCTTGGCTGATTAGGTAGGAAACAAGCCAAGTTATCATGTCATCAACTGTGTCTTTCGGGGCTGCGTAAAACGCTTCTCTCAATTTTAGACCGGTGATTGACCCCAGAAATTGCCTTGGGGTTAGGCCTGACATCTGTTGAAGTAGTACTCCATCGACATCGATCGCAAACAGAAATCCTCCAATCTTAGCGGCAAGATCGCACGCACGTACCAAATCTCGAACATATGGGGTAACCGTTATGCGCGTTGCGAATAATCTTGGAGTAATCACCTCAGGCAGTGCCGTGCCTGGTTTAGGCTTGTGCTTCTGTAGGAGGCGGAGATCAGCGCTCGTACTTCTCTTCAAATCTCCGATCCTGTGGGAAAGTACGCTCACCGGTTGTCCCCGGACCTCCCGGCGGTGGCCCTTCTCCTTAGGAGGTAGATAGGCTATAATCTGCGCTCTTATTGTTTCCGCTCTAGTAGGTTGAGGAGTTTGTCTTAGTAGTTCCCACAGTTGATTCTGCTGCCTCTGCACTTCATCCAGCGCAGCGCGTCCGGCTGGCGTATTTAGCCGCATCACACTAGGTATCTGCAGTACGACACGAGCAGGTAGTTGATCTATCTGTTTCGCTAATAATCCTAGTGTCGCTTGTTGTGTAGTGAGCTTGGTCTGGTTGCCGCTCAGCCGTTTCTGCCGGGCGGGCCTCCTAAGTCGCAGGCCAGTCCCTCTGTGAGCAAAGCAGTCGACGTGTGGGGTCATGTAGTGTATGGGATGGAGTGTTAGGTCAATGCTCAGGTCTGGCTCACGAGGCTCCTCGTGCACAACCTGGTCGTCGGAGGCCTCAAACAGATCCGCGCATGCGCGTGTTCTTTTCATGCAGTGCACACTGTGAGTGGCGACGCACACCGCTACAAGAGCTATGATCGACAATTTCAACAATCTCACAGGCTTTCCCCCAACATGAACACCATACCATTCTTACAATTTCGCGTTGTGAAGTAAATATAAATTTCGCTCGGTCCCATGCCCCCATCAGGGAATCCTTCTGAGCAACTATGCCAGTAGTACCACTTTATGCCGAACCTGGCGAGCCGCATTTTGCATGCAGGATCTGTAAGCAGCCAATCAGGCTATCCACGATACTCATGGTTGTGCTACCATGGTACGGGTGCTACGCGTGTCATAGTCTTGAAGTGCTCGTCTAATTGGAACTGGGTGTGTTGGATATAGCCGGGGTCCCAGGGTATCCGCATCTGTCCGAACTCCGTTTCGAGGATGGTGGTTGCTGTTTCGCACAGTTGCGTGTACTCCTTCGTTCGCTGTACTTGCTTAGGATTGCGGGTTAGGCTCACTTTCCGTAATGCATGGATTAGGCCCTGTTAGGAAAAATAGAGACATTTACTTATCTAGTTGATTAGCGTAAATTTCCACACCGTCTAATGCTTGGGAAGCGCGCAAAACCAGCGTACAACGTCACTGTAGTTGGTACTTGGACAAGCTTCATCAAC
>JAIRZU010000047.1 GCA_031267075.1 Holosporales bacterium | reverse complement strand
ATCACTATAGGCGCTTGTCAAAAGACTTTGAAATATCAATAAGCTCTGCAGAAAACATGGTGATGATCTCCCATGTTATGACCTTACTTAGGAGGTTTTAATCCTTGAAGACGGGTTCTTAAATCTAGAAGCAGGCATAACTCAAGAGGCAGACACCGACGCTACTGCCGGAGACTCACAATGGAGGTGGCTCGAAGAGTATTATATCCCGGATGGCATAACCCCCACTACCGCGTCGCTGATACTCGTCGTCGACTCCCAGCAAACGCAACCGGACCCAACCGGTGACGTGATAGAGGCCATCATGACAAAGCTCGGACTGCCCACATACGGGGGAAATCGACAGGACAACAAGGCGTATGAAGAGTACCTCGAAACTCCCCGCCACATAGCACGAGCATTCGAGTACATCAGGATGGCGAAATACGATACAATCGACCAAGGCGTGAACTACTGGCTAATGGTATACCAGCCCCCCGATGCACCAGATGGTCCATACAATCTATGCTGAGCAAGCTGAGTCTGCTCACCACACCCGCTTACCCTCTGTGTGTCACAAACTCAACTCCTGAGCAAGATTAACTATGGGAGAAATCTCTGGTTGAAATACGCCGTGGAATAATGCAAAATGTCCACTGGGACAGATGAAAATAATTTCATCTCTGGGAGATCACTGCTAAAATCGGCTGTAGATTTGTTAATCAAGAACCTTGACGTTGAAGAGAAAGAATTCCAGAGGCCGTAAGAAGAGACGTCAGCAGAGGAAGTCGTTCATCACTGTGCTATTCCGCTACTGCGTGTACTGCTTCATGTGTGGCTTCGTCACACTGTCTGTGGTACTACTCTACTTCTCGAGCACCCTGCCGGATCTAAGCAACCTTAAGACAGCCATACGGATCCCAGCCGTTTCAATTCAAACGTACGACGGCAAGATAATAGGCTCGTATGGGGATCTGTACGAAGATGTTATCCCTGTTGAGGACCTACCAGAGCATGTGCCTCTAGCATTTATGGCGGTTGAGGATAAGAGATTCTTTCAACATTTTGGGATAGATGTTGTCGGGTTTTTCAGGGCGCTCTACCAAAACTATGTGGCACATAGGGTAGTCCAGGGAGGCTCAACAATAACGCAGCAGCTAGCTAAAAATATCCTGATAGCCGAGGGAACGGTAACTCATTATGACCGCTCTATCACGAGGAAAATCAAGGAGCTCCTACTGGCATTCTGGCTCGAGCATAAGTTCACGAAATCCGAGATTTTGATGATGTATCTCAATAGAGCGTATTTTGGAGCAGGAACGTACGGGATAGATGCAGCAGCCAGAAAGTACTTTAGCAAGTCCGCCAAAAACTTATCCATTTTCGAGGCGGCGATACTAGCTGGAGCCTTGAAAGCTCCATCAAAATACAACCCTAGCAACCACCCAAACTACGCTCACGACAGAGCAGTAGTCGTGCTGCAAGCCATGGAAGCCCAAGGCATGATTAAGAGTGCAAAGGCGATAGAGGAGAAACAAGCTAAAGTGGCATTGGCCGGTCACGAGTCAAAAGTTCAGAGTCGAAAGTACTTCTGTGATTTCGCATACGATCAGGCGAAGAAGCTTTTAGGTGGGGAGGTTGAAGATGACATCGTCGTTGTTACAACATTCGATGAGAAGAAGCAGGCCCTTGCAGAAGCAGCGGTATCCCACTACATTGAAACGGAAGGTGAGAATTATAAATTCTCTCAAGCAGCCTTCATTTGCATAGCCCGTGATGGAGCGATACAAGCTATGATCGGTGGGAACGGGTATTTGGCTACCCAGTTCAATAGGGCCGTCATGGCCAACAGGCTACCAGGTTCCGCGTTCAAATTGTTTATCTATGGAGCGGCACTGGAGTACGGATATCAGTTAACAGACATGATATCGGATAGCCCGGTTAAGATCGCTGGGTGGGAACCAAAGAACTACAAGTGGCGAACGAGAGGTGAGATCTCCGTACTTGATGGATTCACATTCTCTGTGAATGCCGTCAGTATCAGGTTAGCACAAGCTGTGGGCTTACACAACATCGCAAAGTTCGCTAGCAAGCTCGGGATCTTTGATGTTTCGACAACCGATATGAGTGTCGCCCTTGGAACGACTCCCGTTACACTGAAGGACCTCACGGCTGCGTATGCATCGTTCATGGATGGTATGCCTATATGGCCATACTGCATTACTGAGATCCGTACTAAAAGTGGCACTGTGCTCTTTCACAAGTCTGAAGGGGTTACTACCGTTCGGGTGATTGATGATGAGGTCCTCACAGACGGGCGCAAGTTGCTCAGGAATGTAATTCAAAACGGAACAGGAAGAGCGGCGAATGTGAATGATTTCATCTACGGGAAAACGGGAACGAACGGAGATTCTGATGCATGGTTCTTCTTCTTCTATGATCCACCAAATGCTAGGGATCTGGGATTCGCTTGTGGTGTCTGGATCGGTAATGATAATAATTTGACAGTCAGAATGGCTTCGAACTCTACTGGTGGTAGGATCCCGGCTAGGATCGCTAAGGAGTTCATACAAGGAGTTATCATGAAAAGCGACTCCAAGGAATCAGCCCAAGTTGTTGAAACAAGCACCGTAGCAGAGGAAGAGCAGGGTCCACCAATGAAGGGGCTAGGCGCCCTCCTAGCACAGTAGGTTTTTACGCCCATGTTGAAAATAATTTCATCCGTTAACTATTTTTTAACCCTTCACATGCTAACCTACTTATAGAATCTTTATCCTCTAAGGGGAGGAATCCTAATGAAAAGCAAATTTAAGGGGAGGAATCCTAATGAAAAGCAAATTGGTAGGTTTAACGGTAGCACTATGTGCTGTAGGAGTGGCAAATGTGTACGGAAGTGGTGGAAGCCGTGGAGTTCTAGAGAGAGAGAGAGAGTCCTGTAGTTGAGAGAGGGGGAGGGGATGATCTTGTAGAAGAGGTACCTGTACCACCAAAAGTGAGTACGGTGTTTGAGGAATTCGCCAGGATCCGTAATGACATCGCCAACCTCAACCAAGTAGTAGCAACCTTTGCCACGAGTGTGAGTACGTTACAAAACGCACTAAGCGGCATTGAGCTACGCCTAACTACTGCCATGAGTGAGCAAGCTGAGACTGCAGCAATAGCACTTACTACTGGCCTAAGCAACGTCGAATCAAATCTGGCTACCGCTATGAATACGCAAGCAGATGCTCCATCTCTAGGGGACATAAGCGGTGCCATAAAGACTGCGCTGGACGAGCGAGTAGGAGTTGAGGAGCACACTGAAGAGTCAACTCAACTAGTGATTCCAGCAACGAAACTATATGCTGAAACGAAGGAGATCAAGCAGACGTTCAGGAAGACAATCGGGGTCTTGCGCTCAGTCGTGACCCCAATAATGTTGACGCTCGTGGAGGAGTTGGCCAAAGACAATCCAATCCCGTTTGCGTGGCATGAAGTGATGCTACAAGCTATGCTGGGAGACGTGGTGGACCGTGGAGAAGAGGTAGGCTTACTGCAGGCAAGAGCTGCATGGACGAAGAAAGAGGCGGGAGATGCCCAGCTGGAAGAGCGCAATACCTGCGCCATGATACTGGGCACAACGCACGAGGCGAACGCCTTTGTGTTCCACGCTCAAAACTACGTACACCTCTCCCAGGGCCAGGAGGAGTTCGAGCTAAGATACGCAGCTATGAGTGACACAAATCCCACTAGCGTCAGACAGTCTGGACAAGTAGATGCGAACACCACAGCGCTCATCGCACAGATGCATGAACAAACACTGAAAGTGCTCGAGGAGTGCAAACGAATCAACGAAATAGTCCTGCTCGTGTACGGCGCGAAGAGACCATTCGTCACAGGCGTACCTGCGCCCGCTCGCTTCGCAAGCATTCCGAACCCATTCCCATATGAACCCGGAGATAGCCAGTACGGAGAGTACGAGAGTGCGCGAGGCACCTGCTCTGGCTTTAGCATCAATGTGTCAACCGCGATGAAAATGTATATCTCCGACAATGGATTTGATCGCCTCATGGTAATACACTACCTCAGTCCAGGTGCTACATCCTGGTTTCCTCTTTACGGATAACCTGCTCAGCACAGCTGAGCCACTCCGACTCACATTCCTACCACAGAACTCCCCCTCACTCCCTAGCCGTTCCAGGTGGGGGAGGGGAGGGCACTATGCACCACATCTCAGGCCACCACAAAAAAAATCACGAGCATACAAAAAAAGCCATTGACACAGTTTGAGGATTGTAATAAATTACCTGAGTGAGGCGGAGAAAGAAGCGGTCTTCGGGCTGCGGGTTTCCCCGTTGTCTCATGCGTTCTAGGAAGTGGTTTATCTGAAAATAGGTAGTGAACAGGTGGCGTGTGTAAAACACAACTGACATTTGTTCACTGGAAAAACAGAAAGTTTTATACAGTCGATTCGGTGAAGAAGCAAATGGATTGAACATGAGAGTTTGATCCTGGCTCAGAACGAACGCTGGCGGCATGCTTAACACATGCAAGTCGAACGGTACCAAGGGAGTTTACTCCAATGGTATAGTGGCAAACGGGTGAGTAACGCGTGGGAATGTACCCTTTAGTCATGGATAACGTCTGGAAACGGACGCTAATACAAGATACAGACGAGAGTTGAAAGATTTATCGCTAGAGGAACGGCCCGCGTTAGATTAGGTAGTTGGTGGGGTAATGGCCTACCAAGCCTCTGATCTATAGCTGGTCTGAGAGGACGATCAGCCACATTGGGACTGAGACACGGCCCAGACTCCTACGGGAGGCAGCAGTGGGGAATATTGGACAATGGGGGAAACCCCGATCCAGCGATGCCGCGTGAACGATGAAGGCCCTCGGGTTGTAAAGTTCTTTTACGAGTGAAGATAATGACGGTAACTCGTGAATAAGCTCCGGCTAACTTCGTGCCAGCAGCCGCGGTAATACGAAGGGAGCAAGCGTTGTTCGGAATCACTGGGCGTAAAGGGTGCGTAGGCGACCGAGATAGTCTGATGTGAAAGCCCAGGGCTCAACCCTGGAACTGCGTTGGATACTACTCGGTTGGAGTGTTGTAGAGGATGATGGAATTATGCATGGAGAGGTGGAATTCACAGATATGCATAGGAACACCGGGAGCGAAGGCGATCATCTGGGCTACAACTGACGCTGAGGCGCGAAAGCGTGGGGAGCAAACAGGATTAGATACCCTGGTAGTCCACGCTGTAAACGATGAATGCTAGGTGTTGGGACGATTGTCTCGGTGCCGCAGCTAACGCATTAAGCATTCCGCCTGGGGAGTACGGTCGCAAGATTGAAACTTAAAGGAATTGACGGGGACCCGCACAAGCGGTGGATTATGTTGTTTAATTCGTCTCTACGCGTAAAACCTTACCAGCTCTTGACATGTACCTCAACTGGATGAGAAATCATTTGGGCACTTCGGGTGGAGGTAACACAGGTGCTGCATGGCTGTCGTCAGCTCGTGTCGTGAGATGTTGGGTTAAGTCCCGCAACGAGCGCAACCCTCGCCACTATTTGCCATCTGGTAAAGCTGGGCACTATAGTGGGACTGCCGGTGATAGGCCGGAGGAAGGTGGGGATGATGTCAAGTCTTCATGGCCCTTATGGGCTGGGCTACGAACGTAATACAATGGCCGCTACAAAAAGATGCAAACTGGTGAAACAGGGAGCGAATCTCAAAAAGCAGTCTCAGTTCGGATTGTCTTCTGCAACTCGAAGGCATGAAGTCGGAATCGCTAGTAATCGTAGATCAGCATGCTACGGTGAATACGTTCTCGGGTCTTGTACACACTGCCCGTCAAAC
>JAIRZU010000037.1 GCA_031267075.1 Holosporales bacterium | reverse complement strand
AGACCAGAGATGAGCATCTCCTCAGGTTCTAATCCTTCTGAGCCAATGAGTGTTTTTGTCATCATCACATTCCCAAGTCCAGCTCTGTTTGAACCGTAGAAGTAGTACGTCTGCCCATCTACTACTGCTCCAGGAATATTGCCAGCCCCTGTGACTCTCTGGTACTCCGCCGGTGTGCCAGGAGGTACTGCTTGATTAAACCCTCCCGTTGTGGAGATACCATCTGCTCCCACAGCTGCGTATCTTGAAATTACCTTGAGGTTGTCATCGATGACTATCTCTGGGTATGTACCTGGTGGGTTGTTGCCCTGAATGGTCATGATGTTAAACACATGACGTTCGCTTGTGGGAGGATTCAACAATCTCATACCGCTCAGTATGAATTGATGATCGATGCCAGACGTAACACCTATGGCGCTTAAAAAGTGATCTGAGGTATTGGTGGCAGGGTCAAAGTCAAAGTACAAATTGACTCCATTCGTCAGGGTCCAGCTGGGATCCTGCACATTATTTACCGCAAGAGAGTTAGCATCATTGACCCTAATTTCCTCCTCCGCTGCATTCCTCCAAGCTATAATCTTTGAGCCCATAAAGGTAGGGCCAAATATGGTTACCGTATTGTTAACTGGGATTTCCCCAGCAGCCCTAGTGGCTACGTTACCGGCAGAATAATTTATATCTAGAGTTCCCTCATTGAGAATGAAACTATCCATTGTAACCGGCGTTTCCACTTCGCAGCGTCCGTGTGGCCCAAATACCCTCAATCTACGAAGTTTTATCGGCCTACCACGCGCAACTGCTCGGTCGGTCCCGTCTGCAGCACCAACTATACGTACAGCTGCTCGGTTAGAGCTTCCGTCCACTGTGAGATCTTCTCCAGTTTGGTGACGCTCTGCTTCAGCCGGCACGTCCTCTTCGCCTGCATCCGGCTCTACTGGCGTCTCTCCGACATCTGGTTTCAGGACCATCTCTCCGCATTCCATATTTGCCGGTGTTATCCCATCTGAAGGAGAGACGGTAAATGTCCCATTGGGATCTGGATTTCCATCTTCCCCAATTACGTAAATGCTTCCGCCAAATATTTTCCCGACATACTGGCTAGAACTGGTAGCATCGCTTGATCGCATTATGAAGCTTGCACCATTGCGTACCCCAATTTTGCCCTTGAAGCCGGAGCAGTCTCCCTTCACAAGTACGGTTCCATTTTCAAAGATTAGACGATCGCTTGGGGTGCCGTTCATGCTGCCATAGAATGAAAATATCCTGTTGCCGTTTTCATCTTGCGGGATGTTAAAAAACAGAGTGGAATTTCCATTCATGTTGACTATCGACCTGTTGTACTCATCTTTGCTTCCACCTTGGCATTCCATTTCAACAGGAGGGGTTTGCTCAGCGTACGCAATCGCTAAGTTCTTCTTCGTTTCATCTGAATCCTGTATGTCTGCGTACAACGTATCTCCATCGTATGAAACTATCTGTGGCCCCATACCGATGTCTACTACTCTTTCGTCTCCTATCTGCCCAAGGTTGATCTGTCCTCCAAACATTGCTCCGTCTGGAGTGAACACCGCTCCTCCGCTGTGCAGGTTATAAACGCCGTTGTACCACGAGTTATCCCCAGCATATATCGCTACCGGATCACCAGGCCCCTCTCTGTTTTCAGACCAGCCTCCAAAGAGAGGGCAATGCCTATCGATGCCGCTAGCTCCCGCATCCCATTGCTCAAAGCCGAACATACTTCCATCGGCTCCCGCACTGTAAGGTGGACCTGTTTGGGTTATGACAGTACCAATATCAACAGGTGGAATATCGCACATATGAGATCCATCTGCTGCCTGGATTGCGAATCGCCCATCTGGATTGGGGACGTACCCTCGTAAGCTATATATCGATTCCCCGACGTACGTTGGGCCTCTAATATCGAGTATGGTGACGCCACTTCGCATATCGTAAGCCCGTGGAAGATGCCTAGAGAATGCCTCCCCAGTCAGCTCTCTCCCATCAGTTGCCGGCAGCTCTGCTTGATCGACCATTTCAACTTCTGTTCTAACGTATTTAGCTGCAGTGCTCTCCTGCTCGAGAGTACCTGGAATCTGGCCTCCAAGCGGGGTCATAATTGATGCTTGAGACCTAGTGTATATGCTTCTAATTTTGGTATCGTTAGCGAGATCGAAGTAGGCAGCGTCAGTGAGTTCATCTGCGAAGAGGTGAAAATATTCGTACCCGCCACCAACCTGATAGCCTCCAGCATTTCTATTTCGTCCCATTAGTTCAGTTTGTGTCTCATTCTCTTGGAAGTTCTGCTCATTTTGAATCCTGCCCTCTCCGACTATTGACCCTTCCCCCTCAATGCTGATACGGCCGTGATTTTGTATCCTGCCTGTCGATGGAGTATCTCCAAGGTTGACCCTCAGTTCCCCCCCAACATAGAACTCGTGAGAGTGGTTTCGGATCCCCGCACTCGCCGCTATCTCAATGTCTCTGTTGAGTCGGAACGCAGCCCCTTCAGATACGACGTAGGTACCTTTTGCTATCAGCCCTTTTGGTTGCGCTGAACTTGCACGCACAGTAGGCATAACCATAAGTGCACACATAGCCGTTAAACACGCAAAAATTCTGGCTTTACCCCAATCCACCAGCAGCTCCATAACATAGCATCACGCTGTCATTATGGGATAGCAATTATTAAGAAATAGTTAATTTCTAGATAAATTTTTAAACAATTTTGAGGGCGGACTGGTGTGAATCTTCAAGCTACCTCCCATACCTTGCGTTGCACAAAAGCAACACAATAGCCTCGCGATATGCGTATTTGTGGATTTGGCTCCCAATTGCTCTTCATCTCTGAAAATTTCCCCCAATATAAAGGCCGTACAGAGAGATTTGAATGAGTCCAAATGTAATTTTAACCCCCAAACTGTACGTGCGATTTTCAGGAGAACTTATGTAACAACCCTAATGGAATGAGCTTACATATGTCATCACTTTTCTGTTTGTCTGCGGGTGGGCATGTGATACCATATGTAGAGCGGGTTGTGCTCGCCTGAATTTTCTTCAACACACGTGTAACGATATGGATATCCAGATAGATTCGAGACTGGTTAGGAAGGGTGATGTTTTCGTTGGTATTACGTGTAATGCACTCAAAGCCCACTTAGCTGAGGCGATTGCGAATGGTGCTAGGATCGTGTTTGCTGAGGGTTGCGATGTAGATGATCCGGCCATTATCACGGTAAGTGATGCTCGCCTGACAGCATCCATTCTCGCCAAGATCAGGTACCCACGACAGCCGGAATGTTGTGTGGCAGTAACGGGTACCCAGGGCAAGAGCTCAGTCGTACACTTCCTGAGGCAGATTTGGGCTAAATCTGAAAGGAAGGCAGCGTCGCTCGGAACCGTAGGATTATTCACTGATGCTACAGAATGCATCAACCCGCCTGATCTACAACTTCCAAATTTGACAACTCCCGATCCAGTAACGATCCACAGGGTTCTGGAATATCTGGATAGTACCGGTGTTACGCATCTGGCGTTTGAAGCGTCGAGTCATGGGATTCAGCAGAAGCGCCTTCACAGCGTAACACTAGCTGCGGCAGCCTTCACGAATTTCGCATCTGACCACCTGGATTATCACAAGACACGTGAGGCGTACCTGAAGGCGAAGCTGGCGTTGTTCAGGGAAATCCTGCCTGATGATGGAGTGATCGTATCATCATGCGACGATCCTACCTTGTATGATGAGCTCGCGAGCATCGGCAAAAAGATGGTTACGTTTGGGCTAGCGCCTGAAAATACCGTTAGAGCGGAGAATGTGAGAGTGTTCCCCAGACACATAACATGCGACATCTTACTGGGCGAGAGGCGGTTCAGTGACGTATCCGTGAACCTAGTCGGGAAGCTGCAGATTTCCAATATTCTGTGTGCAGCTGCATTAGCGTATGCCTGCGGGATGGAGCCGGAAGACATAGCGGAGGCCCTCCCGAGCGTCACTACTCTCGAGGGGCGAATGGAGTACATCACCACCAAAAACGGAGGAGATATCTACGTAGATTATGCTCACACCACAGATTCATTTAAGTGCGCACTATCCGACTTTAGAAGCATCTGTAAGGGGAGGTTGATCTGCGTCTTCGGATGCGGTGGCGATAGAGATGAAACGAAGCGCCAGCAGATTGGAGCACTAGCATCTGAAAGGGCCGACGTTGTAATCATCACGGATGATAACCCAAGATCCGAAGACCCAGCCCGTATCAGGCAGTGCATAATGTCGGCCTGCCCAGGAGCAATCGAAATCGGCGATAGGAAGGAAGCCATACAATATGCTGTCAGATCAATCGAACCTGGAGATGTGGTGGTAATCCTCGGCAAGGGCCATGAACACTACCAGATATGCGGAGCAGCCACCCACCGCTTCTCCGACCGCGAGGTTGTGTTGAGCTGCTGAGAAGGCTACGTGACCAGCCAATCAGGCTACCCATGATATTCCTGTTCACTGCGAGGTGCCGGGATCGCAGGGCGGCTTGGGCCACAGGCTTTGGATCGCTGCTTCGCCGTAATCAGCTACCTCGTTGGCAGTAGTGTCTTCGCTCATTACCCCAGGATTCCATACGTCGCCGGCATAGCTGAGTTATGTGTATTCCTGGGCGCATCGATCCGGTGCTTGAATGCTCATGTACCTCTATGTACACTCCGCTTCTCCTGGCAACAACTCTGATTCTGGAGGCTATGCTGGAGTTGGCGGAAAATCTGCTGCAGATTTATTTTCCCAAATTAACGGTTTTTTAACTTTTTTGTGCTACCCTAAGGGCCATCCCTAACCCCCACCCGCCTCTGTGGGGAACCGTCTCTCTCACCACTCGCGCCTATGCAACGGCATAGCCTTAGCATATCATAAAAAGATTGAAAAAACGTTAACGCGTGAAGGAGTAAGCGAAATATGCAGTGGATAAGAGGGGTAGGAGGATTTATGTTTTCTGTGGATGTAGATATCGCTTGCATTTCGTGGGGATGTTTCGTGGTGGCTCTCCATAAGTTCTGATTCTGAAGGTTACGAATGGGATTT
>JAIRZU010000053.1 GCA_031267075.1 Holosporales bacterium | reverse complement strand
GACCGGATTTCTTATCTGGAGCGTACAAACACGAGCCATCGGAGAAGTATCTCGCGATCGTTAGGCTGCTCGTTGAACATGGAGCGAATGTCAACGAGGCGAATCCAGATGGAGAAACCACGCTGTCTCATGCCGTGGAATCCGGGAATTTGGAGTGCATCGAGTATTTACTTTCACATGGCGCTAGTGTAACGAAGGACTTCCGGCAACTGACAGCAAAGCAAAAAAACGCCAAAGAGATTACGGAGCTATTAGGAAAGTGGGAAAAGAGATGAAGAAACTAACCTTCTGCGCGAGCTGCGTAGCAGCTCTAATTGCCGCCGGGTTGATCTGTTTTTACAGGCAGAATCCAGTTGTGCCGCATTGTCCACCGCGTACCATCGAGCAAGTAAAAGAGAAGCTAAAAACGCCTGGCTTTGATATTAACGCCAGATACTTGGTCAACGGTGAAGAGGAAACTTTGCTGTACATGGCCGCGAAGCAAAATGATTTAAACATGGTGAAGTTTCTCATTGCTAACGGCGCCAGGATAGAATGGAACGAAGGGATGTATCTCTACCATCCTCTACACGCCACAACAGATCTAGGTATAGTGGAATTTTTCATTCAAAATGGGGTAGATATCGAAACAAGTTGTGGGATGGCATGTGTCACACTGCTGCATAAGGCCGCCGCGCAAGGAGATTTAGAACTCGCTCAACTTTGCTTTGAACACAATGCTAATCCAAATCCTCGCCTTGGTAACGGTGATAATGTAACGCCGCTCATGGCAGCTTGCCAGTCACTTAAAGCTCCTAACGCTGATCAGAGTTGGTGGGGGGCCGAAAGGAAGCATGCTCGTCAGTATTTTGAAGTGATTAAATTGCTTATCAAAAACGGTGCAGACATAGAGGCTTTCTCTTGCCATTTAGAAACTGCATTGGACTTTGCCAGATACTCTGGGGCCAAGGAGGTTGTAGAATTCCTGCAGAAGGAGCTGCTAAAGAAGCGGCCATATCCATACACACTGCAAGAGCTAAAGCAAAAGGTAACCGATCCGCACTTTGCTATCAACGCTGAGATCGGGAGCAAATGGGATAGATTTAGCAGGACTTTTCTGGCTTTGGCAGCCTACAACGACGACCTTCCGTACGTTGAGTTCCTGGTTTCGCATGGAGCCATACGCAAGGATGATGCGCCGTTAGAAGCCGCTGCCAGGAATGGGAATCCGGAGATAATGAAGCTGCTTTTGAAGGCTCCTATAGAGGCAGGTAAGGATAGTGATTTCTGGGTTATGTCCCCGCTTGGCATAGCATGTATGCATTGCAAAGCCGGTGATTCACGACACCTTGAGTTGATAAAACTTTTGGTAAATTCTGGAGCAAATCTGAATGATTCTGGTTGCTTTGGAAGATCTCCGCTGAGTCTGCTCGTTCTTTGCCATCTGGAACCAATGAAGGATGATCCACAGTTATATACGTGGAAGGGCAACATCGATGCCGTAGAGTTCTTGTTAGAACATGGAGCGAAGGTCGGGATAGAGTCGGCTTTGTCATTTAAAGAAAAGCTCTTCGAGTACGGGACTGTCATGAACATTGTCCAGAAACTCAGCCTAAAAACCTCTGAGGAACGGAAGCTGAAGGACTTGCTCGAAAAATATTTGAAGATTAATGGGTAGAAGTGCGAGACGCAAAAAGCTTACGAAGGCATCACACAAGTAGCTGAAACTGTGTAAAATGTGGCTTGAAGGCCGACGTTACACGGAATGGTTAAGCATGTCTCATAAGGTAATCGATAGCTCTCTGAAGAGCATTCTGAAAGTGACGTTACCAATGGTCCTGTCGGCCATGTCAACGAATCTGATGTACCTAATAGATAGGCTCATGCTGGCTGGGTACTCGATTGATTCGATGACTGCCTCCGTGATAGCAGGGCATTTCGTTTCGACATTTTCATTCCTGCTCATCGGCTTAGCTGATTCTGCTGAGGTTTTCGTCGGGCAGTACAACGGATCAAAGCAGTACGAGAAGCTTGCAGCTCCGACTTGGCAGATGATTTACATGTCAGCGTTTGCGTGCCTGCCATGTTTTTTAATCGCGTACTTTTCGGATTACCTGAACATGTATCCTTCGTACTACGCAAAGGAGGGAATTGCATATCAGAAAATCCTGATGTATTTCGCAGCGCTCCCATCGATAAAAGTTGCGCTAGCAGCGTTTTTCATCGGGCAAGGCAAGACGAGAATCATCGCTATATCCATCGCAATCGGAGTGCTTTCAAACATCTTCCTGGCTTACTTCTTGATCTACGAAGCTGACATGGGATGCAGTGGAGCTGCCATTGCTACAGTCATCTCCGAGGTCATTCAGATTGCGATTTTGGCGTTTGTGTTTTTCAAAAGATCCAACCGAGAGAATTACAGGACTTTTCAGAACCGCAGCTTCAATGGGTGTTTGTTCAAGGAATGTTTGAGGATTGGGTTCCCGATATCGTTTGGAAATTTCATAATGATATTCGCATGGTACGTGATGCAGATCACTGTCAGCCATGTTTCGAAAGATGAGGCAACCGTCTTTGGCATATGCACAAGCTTGTACATATTTTTCATATTCGTTGCTGAGGGAGTGAACAAAGGATCTGCTGCCGTCAGCGCCAACATGATAGGATGCAGAGATTTAGGGTCCATAGAAAAAACCAGAAAGACATTTGTGAAGATATCATTGTTTTTCGGCGCAATCATCGCAATCCCCCTTGTGTTATCACCAGAGTGGATAATCAGGCTATTGAACATGGCTTCTGATGATATTTCAAGGTTGCACTCCGAGATAAAAATATGCCTCATTCTGCTGGCTATCAACGTTACGATTGAAACTCTGCTGTACTCGATTTGGGGAATTTTGATCGCGGGAGGGGATTCAAAGTACGCGACAATCGTCAACCAGCTGTGCTTCTGGGTAATTGTTTTTGGCCCGATTACAGTTTTGTATTGCAGTATGAGGTATGTTTCCGTCCCCCTTCTCTACACGTTGGTGGCGTGTTGGATGGTATGCAATCAGATCATTTTGCACAGACGTTACAAGAGCCTGAAGTGGTATAAGAGATTGGTGTAGAGTCGCAGTGCGTATGTCACATCAGATTCTGGGCTCCATGCTTATACCTGGTCGCTCTGCCTTGTCCCAGGCGAGTGAGTTTGTTCATATTCAAGAATTTCTTGATGATTGATTCGACGGTGATTGCCGTGATACCGGTTCCAGAGATCACATCCTTGCGGCTGAATTCCGCACCGTGCAACCTCAAAATATAGTTCCAAACGACTAGCTGTTTCTCTGATAGTAGCCTCTCGAAATTATCTTGTGTCATCACTTCAATGACCTTTTGTGATTGGATTTTGACGACCTCTAAGAAAAACAGAATCCATTCTGAAAGGTCCTCGTGATCAGTCTTCCAAGTGGTTTGTGTGTGATTCAAAACCTTATAATACTCGGCCTTGTTTGCTTCGATAACCTGTTCGTGCGAGGCAAGCTTCGTGAAGAAATACCCACTGCGCAGGAGCATTAAATTAGAAAGCAAACGACTCGTCCGACCATTGCCATCTTGAAAAGGATGGATCGCCAAATACTCGAATATAAAATTTGCGGTAACAATCAGAGGATGTTTAAGGCCCATCGTTCCGTTGTACCAATCGATCAACTCACTCATTTCTTTTCTTACGAGGTGAGGAGGAGTCGGATCAAACACGATTCCAACTACGTTTCCAGAGTGATTACGAGCCTCTACGCGATTGGGCCCGATCTTATAATTGCCCCTGTGGCACTTGTCTTTCTCGCAGTATTTTAACATCCCTTTGTGTAGCCAGAGGACGTTCGATTCAGACACAGATATCTCTTCATAGCTATCAAACACAAATTGCAAAGTCTCTATGTAGCCGGCTATCTCCTGCTCATCCCGGGTCTTGAATTTCTTGATATTGATGTTTCGGTAGATCGATTTCACTTCCTCATCTGACAATCTGTTTCCTTCAATCCGATTCGAAGAACCGGTCGACGTAATGATCGCAGACTCAGTTAGGCGGTCTAAAACCTGGGGAGCGACACTGTTTGTGATTCGCCACGACGCCCTTACAGCATCGATTTCGGCGATGAGAGAGTAGATCTTTTCTGTTACCCTACCATCCAGGTTAGTGATCCTCTTGTCGAGCCTATCCATGGTGTTTCAGAAATCTCATATTGTCCGCATATGAGATTATATGAGATAATATGAGAAGGATCCAGTGAATTTGGCGTTGGCTAAGATATGAAAGCCCTTTTGTACATATCAGCCGCTATAACAGTGATAGCTGCATTGATCGCCGCGTATGTGCACTCACCAAAATTCGGCCACCTTCCAGAAGGGAGCAGGCTGGAGCGAGTCCAAAAATCCCCAAATTATGAGAACGGGAAATTTCGAAATGTCTATAAGCTCCACGCGGATGCTCCAATATGCAAGCTAACTGCATATCAAAAATTGCTCGGCATTGTATGGAAATTTCTTACCAAACGCAATGATACCGTTATCCCCAGCGCCAAGACAGATCTGATACATTTAGACGGAGATGAGAATACTCTGGTGTGGTTTGGGCACTCTTCATATTTCATCCAAATCGAAGGGAAGCGCATAGCCATCGATCCGGTATTAAGCAACGTTTCATCGCCGATTCCTTTCTTACCGGTTGCGTTTCGAGGAAGCAATGTCTATGCCCCAACCGAAATCCCAGAGCTCGATTATCTGATTATCACTCACGATCACTGGGATCACCTGGATTATGAGACGGTGACGAAATTGAAGGCGAAGCAGGTAATTTGTCCGCTCGGTGTTGGAGCTCATTTCAAGCATTGGGGATTCGATATGTCTAAAATACTGGAGATGGACTGGTACGACGAGACGGAGCTACCAAACGGATTCCGCATTATATGCTGTCCAACTCAGCACTTCTCGGGTAGGAGTTTTACACGTAACAAGTCTTTGTGGGGAGCGTTCTTACTCACATCTCCCAGCGGCTTTAAGATATATATTGGCGGAGATGGTGGGTACTGTCCGCATTTCAAAGAGATCGGAGAAAGGCATGGTCCGATAGATTTAGCGATCCTTGAGAATGGCCAATATAACGAGAATTGGAAACACATACACATGCATCCCAATGAGACAGTGATGGCAGCTGAGGACCTAAATGCGAAGGCCCTGTTGCCAGTCCATAATTCCAAATTCTCACTTTCGACTCATGCATGGAACGAGCCGCTTAATGAAATAACACGCTTATGTAAAAACAATGCTATCCGTCTTTTGACTCCGATGATAGGACAGAGAGTGAATCTTAAAGACCAAGATCAGCACTTCAGTAAGTGGTGGTAACGCAAGCTTACTGGCCATCAAACCAATGATTCGCAAAATTCCCAATTAATGCATTTCGTGATGATGCTGCTGATATACGATGCTCTATCATTCCGGTAATCGATGTAATATGCGTGCTCCCACAAATCGACAACGCAGATTAGCTTTGCGTTCGAGCCAATCGGGATTTCCGAATTCTGGGTATTAACGAATGAAAGGCTTCCATTTTCCAAGACCAGCCACGACCAACCGCTCCCGAACAGACCGTTCGCGCAAGATATATACTCGCTCAAAAATTTATCAAAGGATCCGTATTGAGAGAGGATGATATCGTTCAGCTTGCCGGTGGGCTTACGCTCGGATACTCCCAAACACTTCCAGTAAAAATCATGATTAAACAATTGCGACGCGTTGTTAAATATCTTCTGATTTGTCCCTCGTGATGCATCGATAATCTCTTCCAAAGATTTACCAGAAAAATCGGTTCCATCAACCAAAGTCTGCAGCGTTTTGGCATAGCCAGCATGATGCTTGCCGTAGTGATAATCCAGGGTCTCTGCGCTTAGTATAGGAACCAAGCTTGCGTTATTATCATACGGCACCTGAGCCTTAAAAATAGTCATGAAACTCCTACTGCAATAGGTCTCCGTTTACGGTTTGGATTATATCACTACAACGTCCTTGCATGAAGGGTTACGATGAGTGATAAAAACAGGGATGTTACCTTCTTGCCTCTGGATTTTCTCTTTGTAGTTGAGATCCTAAATAATTTTCAATTGAATTTTTGATATTTTTACTGTGAAAGTGAATCTTCAGTGTGGTTTTCCGCTAACTTCCTTCCAAACATTCAGAATCAGAGTTATTGCTAGGAGCCACGGAGCGCAGTGTACAAAAGTGCACATGAGCAGAGGCTGGTGCTCCACCAGCAACTACTATGATACCAAAAAATTAGAGCTCCGCAAGCACATGGGCGTAAAAATAATTTGACACCGCTCAGGATGAGGAGTAGCCTCATAGGTACAAGCTCATAGTTATATCTCATTCGAGGCACCTCGTTAGGTGCGGTTCTCGATATGATGAAAATGCCTTGGGCTTTACCGCATGGGACAGTTACCACCACAAACATAAATATGACGTAGCTGTCTGTGTACCACTTAAAACAAACCTATAAAACATAGAAAGGAGAAAAATTATGTTTTCAAAATTATTCAAAAACTACGTGTACGGCAAGGTTGGGAATTCAAGATCAACGCTTGTTTCGTACAGAACCGCTGGGATGAATGCATCAACCGATTATGACGATCTTTCCGAAATTGGATACAAAAAGAACGTCATAGTGTACAGGTGTGTCCAGCTAATCTCTCGTGCAATTGCCTCTGTCGATTGGATTCTTCAAAAACCTGTAGATAGTGACGATGCGCACGAAATCCTACATAAGCACGAGATCTTAGATCTCATAAGCCGGCCAAACTCGAAGCAGTATAAAACGACGTTTATGGAGGAGGCAATATCGAACCTCCTCCTCTCAGGGAATAGCTATATCACTGTCGTGAGGGATAGCAAGGACATCCCTCGAGAGTTACATTTGCTGCGACCAGATAGGGTGCGCGTTATTCCAGGTGTGAGCTCGATTCCGCTTGGGTATGAATATTCAATCGGCGAGATGAGTAGATTGTTCGATGTTGACCAGGAGACTGGCCATAGCAATCTGCTGCATATCAAGCTGTTTAACCCACTTGATGATTGGTATGGGATGAGCCCTGTGGAGGTAGCGTTAAGCTCGATCAACCAGCACAACGCTATAGCCCAGCAGAATACATCTTTCCTGCATAATGGCGGCCGCCCATCCGGAGCCCTCATGTACAAATCATCAATTGATCCGCAAAAGCGTGATGAGCTTAAAGAGAATTTGAGAACCCTGTATGAGGGCGGGAGGAACGCCGGTAAAATACTGCTGCTGGAGGGGAACTTCGAGTGGCGCGAAATGGGATTATCGCCAAAGGACCTGGATTTCATATCTGGTAAAGAACTAGCGGCCAAGGAAATTGCCCTCGCGTTCGGAGTACCAAGCATATTGATAGGGTGCATGTCATCCGCGACATTCGCTAACTATAAGGAGGCCAGGTATAACCTCTGGGAGGAGACCATCATACCTCTCCTCAACATAATCGCAGGTGAGTTTTCCAATTGGCTTCAGAGCATATTTAAAACAGAATACCGCTTATGGTATGACCTCGACTCCATCCCAGCCCTCTCCAAGAGGAGGGAATCAGAATGGAAGAAGATCAATGATGCTGAATTCCTCACTATCAATGAAAAAAGAGAGGAGCTCGGATATAGCTACCTCGCAGACCCCAGTAGCATTAAACCTCTTGAATCACCCCCAGAAACGGATCCTGTGGAGAGTCCTCAAACAACATCGCAATGAAACGCAACAGATACCTCCCACTACAAAAAACATAAATCCTACTACCACTCTTATCCACAGCATATTCCGCTTGCTCCTTCACGTGTTAACGTTTTCATTAGACCTCGCTCATAACCTTCAGAATCAGAATTATTGCTAGGAGACACGGAGCGCAGTGTACAAGGTGGTACATGAGCATTCGAGCACCGGATCGACGCAGCAAGAAACTGATGTGGAGGTTATGAGGGGAGGTCTAAAAGCTTTTTTGTGATATGCTAAGGCTATACCGTTGCATAGGCGCGAGTGGTGAAAGAGAGACGGTTCCCCACAGAGGGGGTAGGGATGGCCTTTAGGGTAGCACAAAAAGATTTGAGAGTTTTCAGACTTACATGAGGCCATCGGTAGAAAACCATATAATACCACGGCTACTCCGAGGAGTAGCCGTGAGCCACACATGGGCGAATTTAGGATTCGTAATCCTGCGAGGTTTTATGATAAGCTGGGTACGACATTAGTTAAGTAACTAGATGATTTTAATGTTTTCAATCACAAGTGAGACGATCGAATGGGGTGGTAAGACCCTGACAATAGAGGCTGGAAAGATGGCGAGGCAGGCAACAGGAGCGGTCGTTGTTAAATATGGTTCTACAGTTGTTTTATGTACAGTGGTACACTCAGGGAAGCAGGCTGAGGATGCAAGTTTTTTCCCACTCACAATCCACTACCTAGAGAAGTTCTATGCAGCCGGGAAGATCCCTGGAGGATTTATGAAGAGGGAGGGGAAGCCGTCTGAGCGCGAAGTCCTCATATCAAGGCTGATTGACCGTCCGATCAGGCCTCTCTTCCCAAGTGGCTTTTTAGACGAGGTACAGATTGTATGTACGACTCTTAGTTATGATAAAGGCGGATCTCCCGATATCGCAGCACTCGTCGGTGCCTCTGCAGCTCTCTCAATCTCAGGCATTCCGTTCCTCGGCCCAATAGCTGGCTGTCGGGTGGGATACACTCAGAAGTCCGGCTTCTCGCTGAACCCGACGAAGGAATCGGAATTGGATCTGATAGTCGCTGGAACGGCTGATGGTGTGTTGATGGTTGAATCTGAAGCTGAGGAATTATCGGAAGATGTTATGCTCGATGCAGTGATGTTCGGATTCGAATCATTCCAACCCGTCATCGAGATGATCAACAAATTCAAAGAGCGGATTGGCAAGTTTGCTACCACTCTCGAGCCGCTGCATCTACGCTACAAAGATGCAACAGAGAAGATAGAAAAGGGCTTTGCAGCCAAGGTCAAGGATGCCATCTCGATCGTTGAAAAAGCAGCAAGGCTCAAGGCTATCGATGCCGCGAGAGATGAGGCTCGTGAAGCGTTCTCCGACCAGAAGTTGGGAGTGATTGTGGACATGCTCTTTGAGAGGCTCGTCTCAAATACCATGAGAAGTAGGGTCTTGGAGAAGAACGAGAGGATCGACGGTAGGGAGCCGGATCAGATAAGGAAGATCTCATGCGAGGTTGATGTGTTGCCGATGGCTCATGGGAGTGCTCTATTCACACGCGGCGAGACGCAGGCACTGGTGGCGGTAACTCTGGGCTCATCCACCGATGAGCAAGTGGTTGATGATATCGAAGGAGACAGACGGCAGAGGTTCATGCTTCACTACAACTTCCCTCCATACTCTGTTGGGGAAACTGGGAAGCTTGGTGCTCCAGGACGAAGAGAGACAGGGCATGGTAAGTTGGCATGGAGATCTCTTAATGCCGTGATACCACCGAAGGACCGCTTCCCATATACCGTAAGAATCGTTTCTGAGATTCTGGAATCTAATGGATCATCCTCTATGGCAACGGTTTGCGGTGCATCATTATCTCTGATGGCCGCCGGAGCTCCAATTAAAAGCCCAGTCGCTGGAATCGCGATGGGGCTCGTGAAGGACGGTGCTAAGTATGTGATCCTCTCGGATATCATGGGCGATGAAGATCACCTCGGCGATATGGACTTCAAGGTCGCCGGAACGAAACATGGGATAACTGCACTCCAGATGGATATCAAGATAACTGGCATCAACAGAGAGATCATGAAGGTGGCGCTAAAGCAGGCTAAAGACGGAAGGCTGCACATCCTAGGCATTATGGACAAGACAGTCTCTAAGCCTAGAAATGAGCTTAGCGATAGCGCTCCCAGGATCAAGACCATCACGATTGATAAGATGAAGATCCGTGATCTGATAGGGCCCGGAGGTAAGGTAATCAGGGAAATCTGTGATAAGACACAGGCGAAGATTGACATAGATGATGCCGGCGTCGTGTCTGTTTTTGCCTCTGATAAGAATTGTATGGACCTCGCAGTAGCAGAGATAAAATCTATATGCTGCCCACCGGAGAGGGGTGCTATATTCGACGGGAAAGTCGTGAAGATCACAGACTTTGGAGCGTTCGTCTCCATAGGTCACCGAGAGGGACTCGTGCACATTAGTAACATAGCGGACTACAGAATCGGATCCGTATCAGACGTCCTCGACGTCGGCCAAGAAGTCAGAGTCAAAGTGGTCGATATAGACAACATGGGGAGAATCAAACTCTCCATGAGAGATGTGTGATACAGTAAGTTGGAAGAGAGGAAGCAGCAGGTGAGCTACTTCCTCGGGGGCACGCTTAGCTCTCGGGTAGTACGTCTATCTTGAGGAGAGCAACGCAATCTTGTGGGCTACTTCCTCGGGCGATGTTCGTAAGCAGTGTTGGAATGGCTGCTATCTGGGCTGCAGTTGGTTCCTGTAGTTGCAGCAGCTTGGAAAGGCTAAGTACGGTTGCGAGTCTTGGGTCCTGGGCCTCGTTCGGGAGGCGGTCTTTTCTAACTGTTCCTACGGTCAGTGTGGATGGGTGTAGGTACCCGGCTATCAGTAGCTGCGCTTGAGGGGTACCGTCTTCATCCAGCTGCTGCGAGCCTGTGCTGTGGTAGATGAGTGCGAACGCAGCTTCTCCGCCAGGCTTGCTTGCTGTGACTATTCTGTCGTAGTTGTATGCAGCGTGAATTGAATCAGTGTTGAGTTCTGAGTATAGCGCCCAGATGGTGGGATCGCAATTCACAGTGGAGGGCGTTAAGTCTCCGTAGCCTAACCTCTCGATGGTTATGCGCTTGCCATGCAGTCTCGTAGCTATCAGCTCGGTTAGCCAATCAGGTAGTAGGGCCCACTCCTTGAGATCCCATCTCAGCCGCTGCTGTTCTATGTACGGGCAAAGTAGATTCTCCATCTGAGCGAGCTTCGCTTTGAGCTGGACTATCTCTTCCCTGTTCCGTGCTACTTCACGGTATATCCCAGTACCTCCAACTGGAACTACCTCTCCAGCTCTCTCAACTAAGGACTCTCTCTCTCTCTAGAACTTCCTCACTTCCATACACCTCTGCCACTCCTACAACACACAATGCTACCGTTAAACCTACCAATTTGCTTTTCATTAGGATTCCTCCCTTAAAGGTTAATCTCTAGATATATGATACAGTTGGAAGGGTTAAAAAATAGTTAACAGAGAAGATTTTTTTTGAGGGTGAGGAGATCTAGTACCTAAGCCCTATGGCATCTCTAACTTCACAAAGTGTCTGTGTAGCTATTGCACGAGCCTTTTTTGATCCCTCAAGCAGTATGTCTTTAATGTCCTCATCCTTCATTAGGTCCATCCCATCTCTTATCGGATCTAGCAGCTTCTGCAGCGTATCGTTCAGGATCGATTTGATTGACGTATCTCCGACGCCGCCTTTCATGTACCTAGCTTTAAGGTCTGCCAGTTCATCCTTATTATCGAAGAATGCATCGAGGTATGAGAAGACTACATTCCCCTCTACGCGGCCTGGATCGGATACCTTTATGTGGTTGGGATCGGTGTACATACCGTTCACTTTCTGCTTGACAACCTCACTCGGATCTGACAGAAATATAGCATTCCCAAGTGACTTACCGGCCTTTGCCTTCCCGTCTGTCCCCACCAATCTCTGAGTGCTACCGAGGATGGCCTGAGATTCAACTAGCACGTTCGATCCATATATCCTATTGAACCGCCTCACTATCTCGTTGGCGATTTCTATGAGAGGTAACTGATCCTCCCCAACCGGTATCAACGTTGCCTTAAATGCTGTTATATCAGCTGCCTGACTCACGGGATAACACAGGAAGCCGGCCGTCACAGAATCGGAAAAACTCTTTTGCTGAAGCTCTGACTTCACGGTCGGATTTCTTTCCAGCCTCGCCACCGACATCAGATTCATAAAGTACGTTGTTAACTCGAACAGCTCTGGTATCATGGACTGTATGAAGATGGTGCTCTTTGCAGGATCTATGCCAACGGCCATATAGTCCCTGCAGATCCCAACAACGCTCCCTACAACCTTCTGCGGATTATCAAAATTGTCTGACAATGCCTGGGTGTCTGCTATCATAATGAAGCAATCATGTTGCTCCTGAAGCTCAAGCCTGTTCTTTAACGATCCAACATAATGCCCTAGGTGAAGGCGGCCAGTAGGCCTATCTGCAGTTAATGCTACCTGTCCTGACTTCACTCAATCATCCCTCATCGATACGCTTGATATCATCAATTCCAGTTTCTACAAGTATCTCACCTGAATCCTCTGACAGCTCGACATCCTCAGTTTCCTCCTCGCTGAATCCGAAATCTGAGATAGCCAACTCCTCATCAATCACATCCTCTTCAACATCGGCAGCTAGCAGCTTCAGCCCCTTCTTCGCCCACAGGTCCGACGACTCAAATGCACTCCCACAGTTCGGACACACCAGCGATGTCCTCTGCAAATCATAGAAAGGAATCGTGCATGATGGACAACAGACCTTTCTTCCCCACTCAAGTTTCATAACAGCGTACCGCCGGAAAAAACAACTCACAACACCACAGCATGATAGCGTATTTCGCCGCGAGGTGCCAGGTGTTTTTCAGCCGGCGCGCAAGCACTCCATCACATACGCGCCGGCTCACTACGAATGAGAGTTAAGATACAGGAGTAACTACCTTCTCCTTCTCTTTTGCCTCATCATCTGCATCACTTTCTTCTTTCTTTACTGGAGCGGCCTGTGGCTCAGCTGTCCCATTAGCAGCTTGCATCACAGCTTCAATATCCGTAGCCTGCAGCATTACTATATCTCCGTTTACGTTGGCAACGAATATAGCTGGTACCATCGGAATCCCCAGGCCTTCTGCGAATACTCCATTAGCAGCAATGTCACGATCTGCCGCCTCCATTAACTCTTCAATCTCCTTCATTGTAAAGCCTGCCTTCTTGAGGATCTGCTCAAGGACCTCCTTATTTATCTCTCCCTTGTAATTCACTATGGCATCGATAACTTTGAGGGCCCCTGCAGGATTCTTCTTGTAGCAAGCAACGTACACCCTTGCAATCATTACGGAGTCCGCTCCAAGGACTGCAACCGGCATTATTTTAAAGCATATATCCTTGTTTGAGTTCAGGATCTTAATCATGCTTCTTTGGAAATCAACGCAGTGCTTACATAGCGGATCAAGGATACATACGACAGATTTCTTGGAAGCTCTGTCTCCAAATATCATGCTCTTTTTATCAACCTCAGCCATTCGCTTCTTGAGTTCTACGGTAAGCTTTTTGAATTCCTCATCTCTTTTCAGAGCCATACCTTCGCCCATCGCATCGACAATGACTTGTGGGTTAGCTCTTATCGCCTCCATTACAGCATTCCGTACTTGCTCATTCGATAAGGCCTGCTCACCTGCACCTGGCCTATACGGCCTAAAATACCCAACAATAGCAACAGCTAGAGCAAGCGCAGATAACGCAACACTAACCTTCCCGCAGAACGCACAGTTCCTTTTTTCCATAACAATTTCGTGAGATCCAAATACCTGCACGTCATTCTATATCACGCTACGTAGGTTGGCAACAGCAAAAAAGTGTGTGTAAGCTCATGCAAGATCTTTCTACATCCTTCACACTGGTATCTCTGTCTCCCAACTCTGGATTTACCGTATTTTACAGAGCGCTCTCCACCAGATTCTGCTGCGCGTTTGCTGTTTGTTCTTGCTGCCTGGCTTTCAATTATTGCGCATCGAGAGGAGCCCCTCTGTCGGCTGCTATTTCGGCTTCCCGCTCGGCGTTTTTCTGTCTCAGTTCTGCGATCTGTGTTTTTAGTCGAGATATAGTCTGCTGGACTATCTCTGCAGTCTCCGTTGGACCGGGTCCATCTTGGTTCGTTGCTTCTTCGAGCTTGGCATCTAGCTCCTCTTGTAACCAGTCGTAGCTATCTACACCGCGCGCACCGAGGCCCTCCTTCTCAAGGCTGTCGGAGTCCAGCCCTTCAGCTTCTATCTTGCCTTTCAGCGCTTGCGCTATTTCCCGTGCTTTGCTGCCAATTCCGAGTTCGCTGACGTCCAGCAGGACTAGGTTGTATAGCTCTCCTGTGACTTGCTCTAGTGCGTTCAGCTTCTTTTCCCTGGCACTAGGATTAGCATCCCCGGGTTGTGCGTCATCTGGAGTGCCGGTGGTCTTTAGCAGTCGTGCTCTTGCTCTCATGATGCTGAAAGGTATCTGGCGTTTGCACTCGTTTACCCACGTTACCAGCTTCCAGCGCTTCTGCAGTTTGTCAGCTACTTGCTGTATCGTGTCTATCTCGTCCTGGGGTATTTGTTCCTTACTGAGTTGCTCCGTACTGAGCTCGCCCCGCTTCACGACTGCCTGCCTCCATTTCTGCCCCTCGCCTTCCGCTGCCAGTAATACCTCGTCGGCATCATGGCTGTGGAGAGTAGCTGTCAGTTGCAGGAGTCGGAGTATGTGCTCTTTTCGCTCTATGTCGTTTTGTGTGGTCTCTATGGATTCGAAGTAGTGTTTGTCACTCAGGGTTTTCCTGGCGTGCAGGTTGAGCAGTGCGTGCTCCTGCTCCTGCAGGGCTTTCCACTGTTCTTCCGCTTGCTCGCGCGCGAATCCTTCCAGCAGCAGTCTGAGTATATTAGCGTTTTCCCGGCGGGCATTGCTGAAGACTGTTTGTTCTACCAGCTGTCTTTCTGGGTACGTTAGCTCACCTTCCTTGTTTACTAGCAGAAGGGCTCGTTCTAGGGTGCGTACGCCTGCCCTTGCGGCTCTGAGTATTCTAAGGATGTCGCTTGGTATCGCGCTGGGGTTTTGTCTGTACTCCCTTCCGGTAAACGCCATAACTTCCTCGTATTTGCGTACTAGGTTCCCCCGCGTCGGCTGTAGCACTGTTGCTAGGGTATGCTCGATGCTTCGATGGAGATCAGGGTTTCTGAGAAAATGGTTCAGCACGGATTCATCTCCTTCTAATACCACACCTTTCCCCATAGCTTCATGGCTGGCCTTTATTGCTGCTGTTGTTCCTTGTATCTGCTCCCTTGCCTGTGCATCTTGTCTCCACTGGACCATTGACCGTCTGGAGGCGTGGGTTGTGCTGGCTAGCATCGTGGCTAGTGCTATTATGCTAGCTGCGGAGGCTATAATGCTTTTGTTCATATATTTTGTTTCCTTCCTATTCAGCTAATATTTATAGCTATAATTTTATACTACAATCCCACTTACGAATATGCAAGGGCGAAGTTGGGCGTTTTTTCACTACCACGTAGACCTTGTGGAGGTGTAACCTATAATCTGTAGCTTGGTTTTAATGTTGATCTGTGCGTGCTGAACCGTCTGGCTATCCTCGATAATCTCATCCTTGGAAGCAGCCGCACTCCGTTATTTGCTCCAGTGATTCTGGGCTTCGGCATAATCTTTGGGGTGTTTTATCCTATTGGCCGATTACCTACATTGCTTGTCTTTATCGCATTTGCGCTGCTGGCCTTCGTCCTGCTACATGAGGTATCGCGAGTCGCTGCGTTTCTGGTACTGATTTTCTCTGTTGGATTTTATGTGGTACAGACTGGCGGGCTACTCGAAACTACCCTCCTAGCGAAGAAGCAGTTTGTGATGGAGGATGTAGATGCCGCCGAGTTCACAGCGACCGTCAAGTTCATAGATGAGACCCATCCGACTATGAAGAACATGCAGCGCATCACACTGGATGATATAAAGTTCCCATCTGCTCCAGAACTGAAATTCATAAAGACCGCAAAGATGACTTGCTCTGTCCGTTCGCTTCAGTCGATTGAGCCAAATGACATCGTGAAAGTTAAAGGGAAGATCAATCCATATAAGCTTGCGGCAATCCCGAGCTCCTTCGACCAGAGGCAGTACAACTCCCTCGTTAAACTCGATGCGACTGGGATAGTGTATTACGTCATCAAGAAACCTGACAGTCCTGGAAAGACCGACGTTTTCTCGTACCTGCGGCGTGCGATCACAAAACGCATCATAGAAAAAATGGGACCGATGGCAGGTGGAATAGCGAGTGCCCTCTTTACGGGAGATAAATCATCTGTCGCCCCGGACATTCGTGACAAATACATAAACTCCGGAACGGCTCATATTCTCGCGATCTCAGGGCTACATATGTCGATCGTAGCCTCGATAGTATTCCTCACTCTCTACAAGATCGTGCAGTACACTTGCATGTCGTTCCCAGCAGTTGATCCAAGAAGGATCTCCGCCATACTGACAGTCTTAATCACCTTCTTCTACCTCAAGATATCTGGGGCATCTCCATCGGCAATCCGGGCATTCATAATGACAACCGTATTCCTAATAAGCACGTTCTTTGGGCGGAAGGCAATATCTCTTAGGAGCGTTGCATTCGCCGCCTTTGCCATACTGCTGTTTGATCCAGGTTCGCTGTTTTTGGTAAGCTTCCAATTATCATTCTCTGCGGTGGTAGCGATCATCGCATCGTATGAAGTGCTCCGCGAAAAGATTCACGAATTCATGATTGGCTGCAAGACAGCGGTTGAGAAGATCATCTTCTACGTGGCATCATCAGCACTAACGACAACGATAGCGTCAGTAGCAACCTTCCCGATATCTGTTGCGACATTCAATAGGTTCAGCTTAGTGAGTTTGCTCGGCAACATTATCGCGATTCCAGCAATCAGCTTCATCGTAATGCCTCTTGCAATGATATCATTCATCGCATGTTTGTGTACAGATTTTTTCATCATAATTTTGAAGATGGTCCTGACGTGGCTCACAGACGTCCTCGGCTACATATCGTCATTACCAGGCTCAGTGATCACGATATGCTCGCCATCTCTCGTATCAATCTACACAATTATGACAGGGGGAATTATCCTGTCACTGTTGCATATTAGACACAAGTACATCGGAGCTAGCATCTGCATGCTTGGGACATTGATGTGGATATTCGAGGGCCGTCCAGACGTTGTGATTCCACCGAATTCTGGTGTCGTATGCTTTGTGAAAGGTGGGAAGTTCTTCGCGACCTCCCTACAGAAGAGTCGGCTTCAAGTCCTATCGGTCCAGAATAATTTAGGCCTCAGCGGGAAGCCGACTAAGGTGAATTACGACGAGCTACCAGATGCTACATACGAGCGTGGGCTCTACATCTGGACCAGGTCCGGGAAGGTAATGCAGTTGGCCGTCCAGAAACACCCATACTGCCCAGCGCATTTTACGAAGGTGGATAATCATGTATCGCAGGAAGCGGTAACATGGTATACTGAGCTCACAGCATCTGATACGACATCCCAGTAGGTAACGTATGTTCAGGCCAGTCCGTGGAATGAAGGATCTGTACGGCATAGAAAGCAGCAAGTACGAATACATACGGGCGAAGGCTATGTCGGTATGCAGTAGGTACGGCTACAGCGAGATCAGCACTCCAATGGTTGAGTACTCCTCCGTATTCCAAAGGGCCATCGGGGACGACACCGACGTAGTCTCAAAGGAGATGTACACCTTCGTAGATAGAGGTGGCGAGTCAATCACACTAAGGCCTGAAGGGACTGCCGGAGTAATCAGAGCAGTAGTGACTGAATCCCTCATTCAGACCCTCCCCGTGAGGCTGATGTATTGTGGAGAAATGTTCAGATACGACAGACCGCAGAAGGGTAGGTTCAGGCAGTTCAGGCAATTTGGGTGTGAGCACATAGGCGAGAAAAGCCCATACGTCGATGCCACAGTAATTGCAATGGCAGCTGAGATTCTAAACGTCATCGGCATATTTGGTTTCGAGATCCTTGTAAATTCGCTGGGGGATACCGAGACGATGGAGGCTTACACGAAGGCGATAGTAAAATACTTCTCGAGACATGAGAAAAGCCTATCTCCTGACTCTCAGGTGCGCCTAGCGAAGAACCCCCTGAGAATCCTAGACTCGAAGGATCAGGGCGATAGAGAAATCTGCTCGATGGCCCCTATCATCACTGACTACTTCACTAAGGAAGCTGGCTCCTATTTCTGCAAGGTGTGCGAACTGCTAAGTGCATACGGCCTAAACTACGAGATCAATAATTTCCTGGTGAGAGGCCTGGATTACTACACCCACACCGCCTTCGAATTCAAATCAACAGCAGGCCAATTTATGGAGTCGATCGGTGGAGGTGGACGGTATGATAAGCTCCTCAATATGTTCGGAGGGCCGGATGTTTCGGGTGTCGGCTTCGCATTTGGAATTGAAAGACTGATGCTTCTTCTGGACGATGAACGCTTCAATGTATCGCGGCGCACAGTAGCAGTGATTCCTGTAAGCGACGAGGAGAACGACAGCGCTTTCTCTTTATTCAGGCTACTGCACAGTAACGGCATCTCCGCGGAATTCATACACTATGGCAACATGGGGAAGAAGATGAAAACCGCAAGCAAGCTCAAATGCGAGCTCGCCCTGATTATCGGAGAAGAGGAAAAGGCCAGCGACACAGTAACCATCAAGTTCATGAACACCACCGAACCAGAACAAAAATCACGCTCGATAAGCAGCAACGACGTCGCCCAGTTCGTGAAGAATATACTGAGCTAGGCTGCCGAAAAAATATCTTCACTCTCCCAAAATAATTTCATCCGTTAACTATTTTTTAACCCTTCTCATGCTAACCTACTTATAGAATCTTTATCCTCTAAGGGGAGGAAACACATGAAAAGCAAACTCGTAACATCAACACTCATACTGGGACTAATAGCCTGTGAGGCCTGGAGTTCTAGAGAGAGAGAGAGCTTAGTTGTAAGTAGGGGAGGAATACCTAGGACGTTGATCCAGGAGAATAAGGAACTAATGGGAGAGACGGAGGCGTTAGAGAGCGAGCTAGCCGAGCTGATTAGCGCGCTTAGCGGAGAGAGTGGTGACGCTGGAAATGAGGACGAAGGCGGCACGGGAGCAAACCCAGATTCACCGAGAACGACGGACGCAGTGACGCTATTTCAAGCTACCGAGGACACCAGGAACAGAATCAGGCAGATTAGAAATTGTACGGCAGCAGCCAGGCAATTAGTCGGTGTACCGTATGCCCCCATAGACGACTATACAGTGCAGGTCCCAACCGGCATGCACTGGTCTATAGGAACAGCAACCATGCTAGCTGTTGCGCAGGCCGAGGTATACCACCACACGTACAACCACCTCCCCTCGTCCGCCTTAAGAGCTATGGCTGCTGCCATAGTGCACTTCAGATGGCTATCGGCACTCTTTCCAGCTGATGGCACTGCAGTTAACATACTCTCGACCAGAACACTATACTACAGGGAGCATGCAGTACCGAACACACTAACACTGCGCTGTGGCCACCCTGACGTACATTCCCCGGAGAGTGCCCCAACCTGGTGCTACTTAAAACAGACACCATCACCTCCTGCTACGAGCCACTGCATAATGCACCACATCTCCGAACCCAAACTCACGCTGTATGACGACGAAGCTGACGAGCTACTAGAACGCGCTATCAGCTCACTCCTAGGACCCGTAACCGTAGAAAGAGTGCCTGTCCGTCTCCGGGTCAGCTACTGCGGAGACATACTAACCCCACCACCCGGATATCAACGCCAGGGCCTACCTCTCAAAATCCCAATGTACGGTTATGGACTACCAGAAATCGATACTGTCGACTACGCCGAGTGGTACAACGCCCCCCTTACTGTGTCGCAGATACACATTGCGGTACACCTTAAAATACCCGGTGAAGAGCCGCAGCTCAACTATGAATGACCGCATACTCTACTAGAGCAACACCCTAACCTACCCCTACCTACGCGGTTGCTTTCTTCGCATTAAATAGGCCACGGCGTTCTGCGATTTTGTGCATTATGCTAACTAGGATGAATGTTGGGAGAGTCACTATGTAGAGCCAGATGGCGCACCCGATATTACTACCGCAGAGCGAGGAAAACAGCAACATCATGAATGGCGTAAATCCACCTATTATAGCTCCAAGAGAGTCGGTTACTGAAAATCCGGAATAGCGGCATGTTGGCGGGAAGAGCTTCAAGACGTACGCAGCGAAACAGCTCGCCAGCAATGCCCCGAGAAAGGAGACAATTATCATGTATGCGTATATCCTCACCAGCGTTAACTGGCCGCTTATGAGTGAGCAAACCGGCACGGCAGTAATCATTAGGATGATCGTTCCATATTTTATCTGCCTCAGCACGCCGATCCTATCAGCGATCTTCCCGCAGATTGATATCGATATAGATATCCAGAGCAGATCACACATACTGAATAGCATGCTCTGAGATGCCGTATATCCGGCCTGCTGAAACAGCCGATTCCCGAAGATCATGGATGAGTATGCGAATGTCGTGTACGTCGCCCCAACAGCGATTCCAGAAATCGTCTCCATCCTGTGGTGCCGCATCAGGTCCTTAATCGGAGTTCTAGAAATCTTTTGCTTGCTCAAGATTCTTATGTAGTCGTCCGTTTCTGGGATTCTAATCCTCAAGCAGAAAGTACCAAACGCTAGCAGCCCACCTACTATAAATGGAATGCGCCACGCCCAAACAGGCATACTTTCATGAAGAACCATCCAGCATGTAACGGCTGCGACACAGCCGCCAAAGCAACCTATAGACACTACATTTGCCGATGAGCTAGTTTTGTTGTTTCCTGTTTCATGGTTGTGTATCAGGACTCCTGCGAACTCTGCCCCCTTGAAAACTCCCTGCACGAGCCTGAGGGATATTAGTATCAGCGGCGCCGCTATACCTATGGTACTATACGTAGGGAGTATCCCGATGGAAACCACCGGAACTCCGATCCCCATAATGCTTATGAGTAAGGCCTTCTTCCGCCCCATTATGTCGCCCATCCTGCCGAAGGTAACCGCCCCAATTGGGCCGGATATGAATAGTGCCGCGTACGCTGCATACGAGGATAACAACTGTATAATCGGATCGTTCGTAGCTCCGAAGAACAGCGGTGCCATAACAACAGCCAAAAATCCATTCACAACGTTATCGAAACTTACAACAAAATGGCCGACGACAACTGCCTTGTTGTATTTTACCATGCGCACACTTTCAGAAACTGCCTCTAAGCACAGGCCTCGATTGTAGCTTTATGTGTCTCAATGTGTCAATCAAAATTAAATTGAAATTTGCATGCAATATCGATAAGATTATTACAAGGTTCCAAGCCCCATGTTATTTAATCTGTCGTTTTGCTGAGGAGGCTAGCTTCGTGAAGGACACCCCACCTTAATAAACCTCTCACATATTTATGGTACATAGACGTCGTTCTGAGAGGCAAATTATTTTTACGCCCATGTGCAAAAAACTTTCATCCGTTAACCTTTTAGCAACCCTTCCCATGCTAGCATACTTATAGGATCTTTATCCTCTAAGGGGAGGAAACACATGAAAAGCAAACTTATAACGTTAACCCTAACGCTAGGGATAATAGCCTGTGAGGCCTGGAGTTCTAGAGAGAGAGAGAGAGAGAGGATGAAACTCCTGTAGTTAGCAGGGCAGTACCTCAAGTGGGTACAGTGTTTGGAAGGCTTGGGGCACTCCATGAAGAACTAACCGATACGGAACAACGCATAACGAAGGCAGTGAATGAGCATGTAGATGTTACGGCTCAGGCACTCACTGCTCGCCTAAACATATTGCAAGCTGCCACCCTTATCCTGCCCTGCATAGAGTGGCTATCAACCAATAACCCAATCCCCTACGAATGGCGAGAGACTATAGCAGAAATTATGCAGAGGGATATTGCAAAAGGGGAAGGTGTGGTAGGTCTGTTGAGGGCGAGAGAGTGCTGGACTAGGATTGATCAAGGCGGCGCCCCTCTGAGGACGGAAAACATTCACACTATGATGAGAGGGGTTACGGGCGCAGGGCAACCTATTACAGTGTGGAGCTGGGCAGGATGGAGTTCTAATCCAGCGTATGGTAACCAAGCCGCCTACATAGAGTTTAGCGAGACATCCTCAGACTCCTTCTATAATTGCGTCGAAGCCACGGAGGCACAGCTTGAACTTACGCGTAAATATATCCTACAAAAAATGAGGGAGGGGGGCACAGTCACGGAACTAACCCTCGTCACAGCCTCTTCTGTCGGGATGACCGGCGCCGTACAGCCAGTTCCAGCTCGCCTTCAAAATCTCAAGCATCCTCCAAGCAATGCGCCTGGACTAGGAAATGGCGTTCTAGTGTGCACATCTGCCCTTGACGACACCATAGCACAAACGCTAAAGGGAACATATCAGCAATCCACCGCCCTCATCCAATACCACAATCCGGATGCAGCTGACTTCTGGTATGATGTGCCGGCCACTGCTGTCCATTACGGCAGCTAAAGGCACTACCAGGTTCGGAAGTCTGAGGCAGGTGGGTCCACACAGCTCGAATGCCTAAGTCGTATCTTTAGCATGGGATCAGTTTTAGCTAAAATGGGTTCTGTTTGCGGAGAGAGGTCGTTGTGTAAGTAGCACTAAAAATGCGTTTTGAACATTTAACCCCTCCGCTTGTGTTATTTTGGAGACCGAACGGCATCGTTACAGCTGCGTAACCCGCATGACTGTGCATTTTACGACTTTGGTTCCCAAAACGT
>JAIRZU010000024.1 GCA_031267075.1 Holosporales bacterium | reverse complement strand
GCGTATATAGAGGAACAGAGTGATGATGAGACATTTAAGATATGGGATAAGGATTCATCCTTGGTGTAGATGTCTTTTAAGAGATGGACAAACCACCGGCTTTAGCCGGTGAGTTGTTGATTTATAAGAATACCAGGGATATGAGTGAGTTTTCCGGAGAAATAGAGATAGATGAATCATATTTTGGAGGGGCCAGGAAGGGGCAAAGGGGAAGAGGAGCGGCTAACAAGACGAGACATTTACCTATCTGATTGATTGGTGTGAATTCACACACTGTCATAATGCTTGGAAAGCGTGCCAACCCAGAGTACAACACCACTATGGTTAGTACTTAAACAGGCTTCATCAACTAGCATGGTAAACGTCTCCTATTTTAGCATATTTGTCGCTTACAAAAAATCGTGAGGCTGCCCTGACAGACACGGTATCTCCCATTGAACTCTGTATGCGCACGGTGCTAGTATTATCGGTAGCCAGACGGCATTCGGGCTTCTATGGATAGTGCTGAATTCTTAACCTTCGACATCATCATACTGGTCGTCGTACTCCTGTCATTTATAATCGGGTGGGTCCGTGGAATGACAAGGGAGGCGCTGGCTATAGTTACGTGGATCGGTGGGATATACCTAACTGTAGCAATTTTCCCACATGCACAAGGAGTAGCTAGAAGCCACATAAAGCAGGGCCTCATTGCTGATTTTGCCACTGTGTGTGCATTGTTTATTGCCTTCCTGACTCTGCTCAGCATCGTCAATTACTACTGCTCAAGCTTCATAAAGAAGAGCATGTTAAGCATGGTAGACAAAGTGCTTGGTGGGATGTTTGGGATAGTGCGTGGGATCGTGATACTTGCTGCTGCTGATATCGTCATCAGCCAACTCTTTACAGAGCCACCAGAGATAATCGAGCGATCCAAGCTGCGCCCTGCTATTAGCGGGATCGCGAATATAATGCTGCTGATGCTACCAGATACGGTACAAAGCAAACTGATATCGCACATGTCACAACTGAGGAAGCAGAACTTTCTCGCATTCATAAACGAGAATGTAATCGAGAACATCGCGACGGATGCAGTTAACAACCTTCTAGAAGAGAGGGTTATTGCAAGCGGAGAGGCAAAAACTACGGAGGAGCAGCCACAGCAAGATAATGTTGTTGAAGCACCCTCTAGTCAACCGGCTGATAATCAAACCGCTAGGGGCCTAGCGTCTCTGAAGCCAGCTCCACCGAAGCCATCTCAGCCTCCTGGCGCAACTACCGATAATGAGAGAAAAGCCATGAGCAGAATCCTGGATCAGTACAAGACTTTTGAGCCAGAGAGCCAGACCTCGCCGCCAGCTCCATGATCATACTCTCGGTACCTATCTCATTCCCAAAATTCTGATACAGCTTTGTACCGCATTTTTGCTTAAAGTTAAATTTCATTCACAGAGCCTAGATTTTTTATGCTATACTTAAGGTAGCATCTAACGGTGCGTAAGGGGGAGGAAATGAGAATCATAACTATAGTATTGTTTTGTGCATTGTGTGCCGTGAGGCCTGGGGATGCCACGACATACAGGATAACCAAAGACACGGTTATCAAAAGCCAGGCTGGAATGCCTTCAGGCAACGCAGAAGTCTACCGCGCGATGTTAAGGTTTGGTGGCGGCGGGACTTTAGTGCAAGATGGCAACCTGGAAACATCATCCCGGGGCGGCCAAATAGTGATTGATGAGGGCACCGAGCTCATAACGCCTCCTGGTATGACACTCATACTCCGCGCGCTGGATAGCGAAGATGATTACCCGAGCTCAGAACCGTCAGACGATGAAGTTTGTCCATGCTGCGGAGCACATTGCTGCTGCTGTCATACTCCGCCAGCACTGCCTCCTGATGTTGTTCTCCCACCACATGATGGACACGTACGGCCAGGTGGTGATCGGTGGCATCACGAGCCAATTCCAGTTCGCCCCAAGAATATATGCTTCAGAAATTTTGATACATATGCGCAGATAGCATCAGTGTTTACAGAGCAGGAGACAGACCAACGGATTGCCACATGGGGGGCGGCCTTCTACGTTCTCGGAATGCACAATGGGAATTACCTAGCAGGGCCACCTCTTGCATTAAGTGTGTATCATCCAACAACATTAACACCGACTGGCGAAGTAGTAGAGACAAACTACCCATTTGATCAAATCCAGATTCCCAAATTCCTCGAGGCCTTGGTGGAGCTGACGCGGTACAGACCTAGAGAATTTGCTAGAGTTCTAAACGAGACCCTGAGTGCTATAGATCCAGTTGCATCACCAATCCAGGTAGCTCCCATGAGCTACATTACAAACGTGGCTGCAGACATCGATCTCGATGTCATTAGAGAAGTGTCTTACGTGTCGAAATGCGAGCGAGTGGATACGACATTCTCCTATCACTGGCGCCGTAGCATGTGGATGCTGACTCACAGAGACCAGTTGATTCCACGAGGGATAGAGTGGCCGAGATTCGGCGAGTTCCTCGTTAATGAAGTACCAGAATCAAGATACAGATACGCTCTAACTAGGCTAGACACCGAGCTTCCAGCCAAGCCAGTAATATACAGAATTCATACTAGAGGTGGGAGTAGAGATATCACAACTATCCCGGTCGGTATAGGTCCTGGGCTGGATGTAGAAGGAACACCAGAGAATGGGTATTGGGTGATGGTGGAGAATCTCCCAGCGGAACTGACTGAACTAAGACCCATCGATTCACTCCTGCGAGCGATTGGAGTAAGAGGTGCGTGGGTTAAGCAGGGTAGCATGTAGCAGGATCACCTCACATGATTATGGTAGGATGATATGTTTTGGGATGCAAATTATTTTTACGCCCATGTGAAAAATAATTTCTTCCGTTAACTATTTTTTAACCATTCCCATGCTAACCTACTTATAGAATCTTATATCCTCTAAGGGGAGGAAACACATGAAAAGCAAATTGGTAGGTTTAACGGTAGCACTATGTGTTACAGGCATAGCAGAGGTGTATGGAAGCCGCGGAGTTCTAGAGAGAGAGAGAGTCCTTTAGCTAGAACTGTCTTCGGACAACTCGATGAGGCTCTCAGAGCAATCGGTGACATACAGCTCCAGATAACACAAGGTAGCTCCGCACCCGGAGCAATCCCGGGTACCACAATACGGGAGCAGATCTTGTAAATCCGATATAGATAAAAAGAGCAAATTTGATAATATCTCGGAAGTATGATATAATATAATTAAATAGAGGGGCGGCGGAGATATAGATGCGCTCATGAACAAACCACTCGCAGGAACCATACTGACCACAATGCTCGCCACGGGAGCGAGTGCGGCACAAGGCCCAAAAGCCAGCATAACGATCGAACTCGGACCCACGATGCAGCGGGACGGCAGAGTTAGGAAAGTAAAAGTCGATGCGCTAAATGACCAAGAAAGCCCACTAGTGATAAGAGTACCACGGAGAGTGAGACAAACCGGAGGAGACGGGCAACAATTCCTCACTGCCTATGTGCAACCATGGGTCGATGCCGGACCGGAAGCAAACTGGTCCCTCGCCGTACAGAAACTCGTGTGGGAAGATGGTGAGTGGGTGTGGTACACAGTGAGGGACGCCATCATTGTCGATGGGGAAGAACCGGACTCAGCACTGTTCTACATACCCTACGGCCAAACCCACTGCCTTACAATGAGAATGTACTGGGATGAAAGAAGAGAGCGCAGGATAGCTACCACCCGAGTGAACATCAGCTACGGAGGCGACACAGCTATGATACGAACCTTCATCAACAAACACACGCAGTAAGCCGAGTGACACGTACATCCACCCTAGGTCTGCAGCCCGTCTCCTAACAGCTGTCCACCGAGTAGTGCTCCAATCCCACTCAAGAATGACCCCCACAACGGCGGCGTTTCTTGGGTTGATAAGCCAGGAAGAGTGGCAATCTCCTTAACGACATGGTACAATGATACGTAGGTGAGGCGTACTGTAGGTAGTGTGAATGTGGACATTAACAGTTTGAAAGTGTTGTTCACTTCCCTGCCTGGCAGGTACGCCAAAGCTCTATTCAATGAGGGGAAGAAGGCTGGATGCTTAAACGAGATTCTAGACGATTTCGGCAAGCTTGAGATTTTTTTCAAGAAGCACCACCCAGTGAAGAAACTACTAACTAGCGGGTGCATCAACATAACTGATGCCTGCGTAGGCTGGAATGCCGTGGGAGACCACCTCTCATTCTGTCCTGTGTTTGCAGCGTTCATCCTGCAGGTGGCTTACAACAAGCGGTTCGCGATTATCGGGAGGATAAAATACGTATTCAATGTGGCGCTCGCAAAACATAAGAACATGCGGAACTTGATAGTTTCATCGGCCGTGGAATTGCTCCCCGAGCAGAAGGCGAGGATCGAAAAATTAATCTCCAGAACCTTCAAGGAAAAAGCTATAATAAGATACAAGATCAATGAGAGGATTCTGGCAGGCATAAAGATAGCGTCGGAGGAACTCGTTGTAGACGCATCCGCGCTGGCTCAGCTGAAGCAGTTGGACGCATATTACAGGAACATAAGAATCAATGTGTAGTGAGAGATGAAAGTTAAAGCCGTCGAAATATCAACCCTACTCCAGGAGAAGATCTCTGAGTTTTCAGCGTACGTGGATGTTGCAGAGACCGGATACGTCCTATCTGTCGGAGATGGGATCGTAAGGATCTTCGGACTCGAGAATGTGAAGTCAGGTGAGTTTGTCGATATTATATCAACTGAAACTAATAAAACCGTGAAGGCGATGGCCATCAACCTGGAGCCAGATAATGTAGGCTGTATGGTGGTGGGCGATGACTCCATTATCAAGGAGAAGGACCTCGTCAAGAGAACATACAACACCGCTAGCATCAACGTCGGTAGAGGCCTAGTCGGGAGGGTAGTCAATGCCTTCGGTGAGCCTATCGACTCCGATGAGCCACTAACCAATGTTACAAGTGCTGGGATCGAAAATGCCTCTCCGGGGATAATGGATAGGAAATCTATTAGCGAGCCTATGTGGACGGGGATAAGGATAGTGGATGCTCTGTTCCCAATCGGGAGGGGGCAACGCGAACTTATAATAGGCGATAGACAAACCGGGAAGACTGCCATAGCGATCGACGCCATCATCAATCAGAAGAAATATAATGACAAGCTGCCGGACAGCGAGAAGGTCTACTGTATCTACGTTGCGATAGGTCAGAAGAGGTCGGCAGTGGCTAGGGTTGTACAGACTCTCATGGAGCACGGTGCGATGGACTATACCATCGTCGTCGCTGCAACGGCATCCGATCCTGCCTCGATGCAGTACATGGTGCCATACGCTGCATGCTCGATGGGAGAGTACTTCAGGGACAACGGCATGCACGCACTCATCGTATATGATGATCTCACGAAGCACGCTGTAGCATATAGGCAGATATCGCTGCTACTCCGGCGCCCTCCAGGACGTGAGGCATTTCCAGGAGATATATTCTACCTGCATGCAAGGCTTCTCGAAAGAGCGGCGAAGCTGTCGGATGCGAAGGGAGGCGGCTCCCTTACCGCACTACCAATCGTCGAAACTCAAGCTGGAGATGTCGCTGCATACATCCCGACGAATGTCATATCAATCACCGACGGCCAGCTGTTCTTGGAAGGTGAGCTATTCCATAAAGGAATAAGGCCGGCCATCAACATAGGTGTATCGGTTAGCAGGGTTGGTTCCGCCGCCCAAACCAAGGCCATGAAATCCGTAGCTGGTAATATCAAGATTGGGATGGCCCAGTACCATGAGCTGTCTTCGTTCTCTCAGTTTGGAAGTGGCCTAGATATTGCGACGAAGGAACTCCTCACGAACGGTGAGAAAATCGTCGAGGTTCTAAAGCAGCCGCAGTACCGCCCATTGAGGAACTCTGAGCACGTCGTGATCCTCTACGCGATGACGTATGGGTACCTAAAAGACACCGACGTCAAAAAGGTAAAGCAGTTCGAAACGGCATTGCTCACTGCAATCAGGAATGAGTCTGACATACTTGATATGATCGATACTGAAGATAAGATTTCTGATCAGTGTAAACAGGAGCTCGATCAGTTCCTGGAGAGGTTCAAGGGGAAGCTCCATGTTGCTATCTAACGCAGTCGTACAATGGAAAATTTGAAGACCATCAAAAATAGGCTGAGGACGATAGGGAGCATCATCAAAGCTATGAACTCCGTGAAGATGGTTGCCACCGTCAAACTATCGCGAGTTAGCAATGCTAATAAACATGCCCAAGAGTGCGCTAGATTGCTGTCGGATATGTTTACGAAGGCCGCGAGGGAGTACTCCATGACTGGAACACCAGAGCGAGATTCATGGATCTATCAGAAAACAGGCAAATCGCTGATAGTGGTTCTATCGAGCGATCAGGGATTCAGTGGCTCATTTACGCAGTACATTCTAGATGCCGCCCTAGGTGCCATCAGGCGGTACGATAATGCGAAAATCGTCTACTTCGGTAAGAAGGGAAGGGAAGCTGTGGCGGAGGTATCGGGTGGAGTCGAGGAGATAACGTCCCATCCAGCGATGCACTCTGTTTCGGAATTTTCAGCATTCCTATCTGAGATGGTCTCGGAGTACGTCTTCAATCATGGCATCGACCAGATCATAGTGGTAAGCGGGAAATTCGAGAATATCATAATTCAAAGGGCGAAGGCCTCTACGATATTCCCGGTACTCCCATCTGGTGCGGAAGATGCGTCTGTGACCCTAGAGGGGAATCCGCAAGACTGCTTGAATGAGCTGTTTCGCATGTACGTGCATGAGTCGTTCGTGGGCCTCCTCACAGAGCACCTAATAGCGGAGTTCTCTGCAAGAGTCATGGCGATGGACGCCTCGGTCAGAAATGCAAACGACATGTTCAGCAATTTGCGCATTCAGTATAACAAGATCCGGCAGGATAGAATCACACAGGAATTAACAGAAATCATCGCAAGCATAGAATGTGTGTCATAATTGTCACATACTGAAGCTAGGAATGTAGTGGGCAGCCAATCAGGCTACCCACGGTACTCCTGGTTATTGTGGTTGTGTTATAGGGGGACGGGTGTAGGAGATGTTACTCCGCCCGGTAGCCCATGATTCTGTGCCATATAATTGCTGTTGGTGTTTCTGCTGTCTGGCCCTCCCCATTGGTAGTCGTCGTGGTCGCGACTACCGCATCATCACCCTCTGTTCGATTAAGGGCAAGTTTCGCCTTGAGACTCGTGTTCGTGCTGTTGGATAGGGTGTAGCTGTGGTTGCCCTCTCCCGGAACTTTCACCCATTCTCCAGATAGTCTGGTACATGTCATCGTCTGCGGGAGGTCCCAATAGTCAACTGTAAGGGTTAGCTCTGTATATGCTATATCATCGAGGCTGCTGCGTTCATAGGTATGTTCGTACCAGTATTTTGTCTCGCCCCCATCGACGATCGTTGCGGAATTCCATGCAATTTCACCACCGTGACTTATACTTCTCATGACTACGTACGTGTAAGGTCCTCCTATTGTTAACGCTCCCATCTCTACCCACCTTAACCGTGGACCAGTCTGGTCCCGATCTGGCCGTAGATCACTATATTGATGGGTCATAGCTTGCCTGAATCGTGCCCGCCACGGTTCTGGTGTACCATTCCTATCAAGCATCTCGTCTGCCCTAGACTGAGCAATCATTAATCCGAGAGCATTGTTGAGCCACAGGTGTATCCCTGTCAGTGGATCCGGCGTCCCTATCACATCTTGCAGTCTCCTCACCTTTGCGTGTAGTGAACCGGTGTTGTCAAGTGTTGCTGCCGCGTCACCTTCACTTCCTATAGCCCCCTTGATCTTCGCCAGACCGTGAGTATCGTGCACTAGTTCCTCGCGGGCAAGCTCGGCATCCGTAGCAGCAGCATTTGCTCGAGCATGTATTTTTGCTAATCCGGTAGCGCCATCATCAACAGTTGCCTGCACTCCAGCTATCCGACCAAACACTGTGTTCTGTCCGCTAGGGTCACTCATGGTGCCTATTGCAGTCAGTGCTTCACCAGAGTCACGAGCAGCATTACCAGCGTGTTCGAGGATCTTCGGTAACCCCCTCTCCTCATCAGTCAGTGCTTCTGTGATTGGTTCCAGGAGGGGCTCTATGTCTTCAGTTGTTATTGATGAAGGTATTTCGATGGGAGATTGTCCATCAAAGGATTGCCTGAGCGCCTGTAGCTCACTTTGTATCTCATCTGCCTTTGCCTGGAGGTCTTCCAACCTTGTGAACACCGTACTCACTCTTGGTGGTACTGCTACCTCTTCTACAGGATCATCCCCTCCAGCTCTCTCAACTACAGGACTCTCTCTCTCTCTAGAACTCCAGGCCTCACAGGCCATTAGCCCTAGAATGAGTGTTGATGTTACGAGTTTGCTTTTCATGTGTTTCCTCCCCTTAGAGGATATAAGACTCTATAAGCAGGTTATCATGTGAAGTGTTAAAAAATAGTTAACGGATGAAATTATTTTTGCACATGGGCGTAAAAATAATTTGACACCGTGCAATATGAGGGGGGGGCCTTAAAGCAGAGCTGGTGGGAGCGGCTATGCTGTTTTTCCGGTTGACTTTGCTGTTAAAATACCACAAAACTTAATGGCGCAAAATGTAAGGTGGAAGGTACCGATGCCACTTAGAATGGACATGCCGCTGCTTAGCCCAACCATGAAAAAAGGCAACATCATCGCGTGGCACAAAAAAGA
>JAIRZU010000062.1 GCA_031267075.1 Holosporales bacterium | reverse complement strand
GTGGAACCAGTATGGCGAGAGAATGAGGAACTGAGCAATGAGAATGCTGATCTGCATGATGAGATTGATAGGTTGAGCAGGGAACTTGCCGACGCGAGGGAACAGATCCGTCAGCTAACATCTGCCTCTCCGATCCCCAATCCACACCAGATGCAGGATAATGGTCTCACAGTGGAGCAGAACAGAGCGCTCATGGCAGCCGATGCGTGTACAACCTCGGATTTCTGGATCTGCCACACCGAAGGAGGGACACCCGTTATAACTGCGAGTCATGCTCCATATCGGCGGATATTCATCAGGTTAATTGACCCGGACTCCACCATCACAACGTCATTATCCTACTGCATAACTGCTGCGACCCCTGGTCACGACCTTGCACAGTTGCAGGCTGATGGTCGGGTACGTCTATTAACCAATGGCCTGCGGATGTGGTCGTGTACCTCAACCAGCGGCCAACCTAAGCCCATCCAAGATACCGAGAGGGCACTCAAATCTCTCAATAGAAGACTGGTCATAGAAGGAAAGCCACTCCTTGTTACGCCCCCCACTAACCGATAACATGGATCAGCAGGCGCCTCGGTTCATGCCGAGGCGTGCTCTGCACAAATCAATTTATTAGACTCCATCCCAAACCTTCAGAATCAGAATTATTGCCAGGAGACACGGAGCACAGAAGCGGAGTGTACAAGGGGGGCACATGAGCATTCGAGCACCAGATCGACAAAGCAGGAAACTGATTGTGGAGGGTTTTGGAGGAAGTATCATTACAGTTCGCTGATGTAACGTATGGCTAGCTTTTTAGAGGCCTCAACAGCTGGCTGATCGAAAGGATTAACGCCGGCTAGCTTTGCAATTGTGATAACCTCGATGAACGATAGAGCCATCAGGTAGCCGAGGGCCCACACGTTAAACTCATCGAACTCTATCACCCTTACAAATGCCTTTTCCTTCAGTGCTTCTATCGTTGCACGCTGATGAGCCAGCATGAGATCGTGGATGTTGTGGGCATGCAAGGCGCCTAGCAACTCGCAATTCACACGTGAGGTATCTACGTTCTTCTTCTGTGTGATCACCGTGAATATCTTATCAGGTGGCCCTCCGAGGAACAGCTGTAACATCGAGTGCTGATCGACAGTTCCCACAGCTCCAACCGGTGTTATTCCGAAGCTACCCGATTTGCCGATGCTTTCAGATATCAACTGGGTAGCCCACTTATGGTAATCACCAAACAGATCTGAGTATGTCATCAGCACGTGTATGTTAACCTTCCCACCCCTCACCACCTCATACATATCTACTATGTCGGTGAAGAGCTTACACTCATCCGGCGTAGAGGCTTTCATGAGTTCCGCTACGACTGCCTTGGCTCCGCTGATGAACAGGTCTATATCGACACCTCCAAGAAGAGCAGGCAGCAGGCCAACAATAGAAAATACGGAGAACCTCCCGCCTATGTTTGGATTGTGTTCCAGAGCGGTCATCCCTTTAGATTGAGCTAATGCCATCAGTGTACTGGTATCTGCTAGCTCAGTGATTGCGATTGCCCTATTTGGATAATCGAATTCCGGCCAAGCCTCACATAGAGAAGCGAAGAGCATCAGCGTCTCGGTAGTCCTACCAGATTTCGAAATGACTATGATGCCGGTTCTGTCTCTATCACACTGATTGATGACATTCACAAAATGCCTGGAATCTACGTTCTCAAGGAATGTAACCTTAGGGGCTTTGCCGGAGTACAGCGCCTCAAAGTTAACGAGGCACTTCCCACCGAGGCTCGACCCACCAGTCCCTATCACCAGTATCTTCTCGCAACCAACGAATTTTTCGGCTGCTTCTCTGACAGGAACGAGCGACGTATTTAATGATTTGAATGCATCCATCGTTCCGATGAGATCCTGCACATACCGCAATATCTCGCTAATCATTATGATTCACCTCGCAAAATGCCGGCTTGATTTTACCACACCTTTTGGTATGCTGATGGATATCAGGGAGATCTAAATATGCTCCACACAAAAATACATGATATAATTTATGAGTCATTTTAATAATTTTTTAACCATTTTCAGATACAATTATATTGCGAAGTAACGTTCGATGGCGCCGCACAGTTGTCCAGCATCATACCGAAACCGGTACCACACTACATTAGTATATTAAGCGCCACCTTCCTTGTCCACCTAATAATAAGCCCATGTGAGAGTGCAACCACCAGCAAACAAACACTCAACGACCTCATCGCACGAATGGCAAGGGTGGAAGCCCTACTCCAGGGTACGGGACCAGAACCAGAGCAAAAAGACAAGGCACAACCATATCCTGGTGAGCCCCCCCGGGATCACGGGGACTATAGGCGTAAATATGGAATGTCTCCCACACCGAGGCCGGAGACCAGCCCGGCAGTGCCCACACCAGGAACACCTCAGACTCCCCCCCCCAGTCAACCTGGCGTAACGCTGATACCCGAAGCGTCAATGCCGCAAGCTCTGCCGACGGAGTCCCCCACTCGCACAGAACCACCAACGCTACCAGGACCACAAGCAGAGGCACCACCAGCCGCACTTGAGGACCCTGCCAACAGCGACGCCCAGCAGGCTGCCGGGGCGGTGAGGGAGCTCAAGGCCGAGCTACGAGCTAAAGCGGAAGCACCTGTAGATGAGAACTTCGAACTGATCAACAAAGCCTTCACCGCCATTGCAGAAACCCAACCACTCGGTGACCGAGTAACCCAGATACTAGTAATCACAAACGCCGAGGCTAGAGTGGGTCTAGGGAACCTAGCTGGCCTCCCACCAGGAAATCCCGATGAGCAGATAATACGGACGACAGTAGCCGCGCTAGCAAGACTACTGCCCAACCTTGTCCAGACGCTAGGAACAGCAGGAACCCTCATAGAAATGATCCAGCAAATGGCAGATCGGATGCACGGGCTAGACGTGGTGATGAGACAGCGTCCGCACAACGTACCTCTAACCCAAGCAGAAGCACAAGGAATACTCCCGGATCTCCTCTGGGCACAGATGCAAACGGATGAGCTGCACAGCGACCTTGTCCAGCGAATAGCCGCCACCGCAGCGAAGACATTGTATGATGGGAGGCCGCGAATCCCCAGCTACTTCATATATGCGGTGCTCAATGCAGCCGTCAACGAGCTGAGACCGCTGATCGAACCAATAGAGCAGGGACTGAAAGAGTTCACCAGGCACCTAGAGACGATCACCAAATGGCTCCAGGACAGAGCAGCTGATATAGAGCGGAGGATGAACTCCCCAGACACATCACAAACGGACAAGGGATACCTTGCAGGTCATCTTCGGATGATCACCGAACTCAGAGAAACCATAATCGCACAACTCAAGGAAGTGAATGAGCTCGGCGCGACCGCACCAGCACTGATCAGAGCAGTGATCAAACCAATCAGCACACTACTTGCAGATCCGAAGCGACTTGAAATCTTCAACCAGGTGAGTGAGGCTCGCAAGTAGAAATAAGATTTGACACGCTCGCAGCTCGGAGGTGTACCGTAACGGTTAATCCGACGTCATAATGCTTGGAAAGCGCGCAAACCCAGAGTACGACGCCACTGTGGTTAGTACTTGAACAAGCTTCATCAACTATATAAGTAAATGTCTTAAAATAATTTGCGTCCCAGGGCAGCGCGCATGCACCATAAACACATGAGTGCGGTGGCTAATCACTCTCACTTCTTGACTCGATACGCTTTGCGGTTTCATCGATGCGCTTCTGGTACACCTTAACTTTGATCTGCCGCTTGACGGCGTCAATGATAAGCTGGGGGGCATCACGCTCAGTACACGAATCAAGGTAACCATCGATAGTGCTGACTGAAAGCTGAGATGCGTTTCCTCGTTCAACGCTGCCGATTGCAACAATGATGTACACCGTATCGGATAGCTTATAGTGCATTGCTTCTCCGGAGCGCAGTGCTGAAACGATGTTCAACACAACGTTGGCATTCGGGATTTCCTGTAGTACACCAGCAACGACAGGGGACGGATTTTTCGAATGCGATATCACGTCCATCTTCGAAAACTTAAATGACTTGACTCCCTTCATTTTGGCTACTTCCTTGGCGGCCTCCTTGTTCTTACCAAGGATATCATTAATCGTCGCGATAGCCATCTTATCTCGCTTACCGAGAATGAAGTCCCGCATGACCACCTGCCGCACCGTACTAAATTCTGGAACCGCTTCCTTATCGATTTTCCTAGAGGCGACGACGTACTCAATTGAATCCACCGCTCTCGATGGGATTATAGGACTCGCCTGCTGCTCATCAGTTGTGAATATTGCACCCAGTACATCCGTTCTTGTCTCCTCATCTTGAATGAGCTTAGTAAGGTCGGGAGAGCCAAGGCGCTTTGTAGTTCCCTTAATCTCCACAAGCTGCATTCCGATTTCCTTTGAAACATCATCGATAGGCCTACCGGAGCCGAGGTCATCATCAACCTTATTTCTGAGGCCCCTTATTATCTCGGCAAACTCCGGAGAGTTCAGCTTCTCCTTCTGCAATTCTGCCTTAACAGCGGCCTTGATCTCTGACTCACTCTTCTGCTTTGGCAGGTTGATTTTAGTGAGCTTGTAGACGTAACATTTTCCGCTTATAGGATAGACACTCGACACCTTATTTCGTTTGAGCTTGAATAGATCCTCGCCTACCTCAGGCGGGAAATCGGCCTTTTCACACTGCTGGAGATTCATCATTTTCGCCATGAATTTCTTGACTATCTTAGAAGGCACCTCACCGCGAGCCAGTCTCTTCCAGGCCGCCGTAGCATCCTTCATGTTCTCAAATTCAAACCTTGTAAAATCACGCGTCTCATTAGCAACGTATGAGTCCTTCGTATTTTCGTACACGGCCTGAACATCGTCTTCGCTGATAGGCAGCTTAGCTGCGAGTTTCTCGTGGTCTATCACAAGGACTGCGACGTCACGGCTCTCCTCCCTTTTGTATTTCTCCTGGTTGTTCATGTAGTACTGCTTGAGGGTATCGTCATCCACCTTGCTGTCATATTTCAGCTGCTCGAGGTCGATCTTGGCAACGAGAACCTCGTTCTTAGAATCGAACTCCTTCGCTATCATTTCCTTGATAAACTTCGGGAGCTTGTAGCCTGCTATCACTGGGTGGATCAGTTGCGATCTTGCTACGTGTTCCTGGATACTGTATAGGAAGCTAGGTTCGCTTAGGCCTGCTTTTTGCAGTATCGCCGCATACAGCTCTCCACTGAATACGCCATCTCTCTGGAATTCCGGCAGGGAGTGTATCACGCTCAAAATCGTCCTCTGGGAGACAACGATGTTAAGTTTGTTAATCGCATTGGCAACTACCAATGATTGGGTCAGCCTATCCAAGACCATCTGCTTTATATCGAGGTGTTTCAGCTCTTCGTCAGACAATGGCCTCGAGCCTCTGTTCCTGATATTCTGTCTCTCAAGATCGTACTCTCTTAAAAACTCATCGACCGTCACCTTAGATTCACCAACGGTGAGGACAGGCTTTGTTGATGAGTAATTCCTGATAACGTCACCCACCCCCCATAGGCAGAAGCTACATATGATGGCCCCAAAAATAATCTTAATGGGAAGACTGTTCGATGCGTTCCGAAGTTTAGCTAATATCATGGTGCCTTTTTAGGCTATCAAAAAAACAGCTCCTAACACTGTATGGTACTCCACAGCTCAAGAAACCTCAACTTTTTAGTCCGACAAAATACGCCCATGTTGCAGAGCATGTCACATTTATGCCAGCTGGACTTTGATAGACGGTCACATGGGCAGCGCCCCTTATAACAATGCCATATTTAGGAATCTTAACTGTTGTGGCCTGCTAAACCCCGTAAGTGCGATGATTCCAATTCAAACGAACTCCTACGTGGACAAGCTTAACAGACATCGACCACTACCGGAGCATGATCTGAGGGGCGTGGATTAGTCCTTACCCCCCTCTGAACTGTTACCCCTTTAAAGTTCACTCCCTTCGTTGAGAGTATGTAGTCTATGCGGAGGCCGCGATTCTTTGAGACGCTATCCTGCCTGTAATCCCACCAGGTATATCCTTCCTTAGCCGCATGCGTCGTCCTATAGATATCTACCAGTCCGATATCAATTAGGTTTTGAAACGCTTCTCTTTCGGCTGGGGTGCAGCACACTTTATCCCTCCAGAGCCTCGGATCGTAGACATCTATGTCTTCTCTGGCCACGTTAAAATCACCTCCAATTATGAACTTGTCAGATGCGATTTCGGTCTGCAGATAATCGGTGAACGTGCGTATGAAATTCAGTTTATATCGGTATGGTTCTAGGCTAGGGTCAGTTCCTCCGTTTGGGACATAGACAGACGCTATCCTAAAGCCATTGATAAATGCCTCGATGTACCTGCTGCTCGGATCTCCCAGGAATATGCTACTTCCCAATTTAATATCATCGATCAGGTGCCTCGATATGATGGCAACACCATTGTATGTCTTTTGACCATAGACGGCGCAGCTGTAGCCGGCATCTTCGATGCACTCGTATGGGAATGCTTCGGTAACGCATTTCAGCTCTTGCAACAGAATCACATCTATGTCATACTCAACGATGAACTCAATTATCTGTAAGATCCTGACCCTTACGGAGTTCACATTCCACGTCGCTACCCTCATCGTTTCCCTCTGCTGCATTCACCTTCTCGCCAGAGCATCTTACGAGATTTTCGACACGAAAGGTACTGCTTCCTGGAGGGTGGCCACCTCAATTGTGCGCTATTGTGGGGTTGCTGAGGCCTCACTTAAGGAGCTCAGCTCTCCTTCCCCTGCGGCTCAGATTGGTGCTTGCTATCGTAATGCCAATCACGGTTTTAGCTCCAGCCGCCTTTAACACTTTGGCGCATTCGTTCATTGTGGCTCCGGTCGTCATGACGTCGTCCACGACCACGACATTCTTCCCTACAACAGGACTCCCAGCTAAACCTCCACAATCAGTTTCTTGCTTCGTTGATCCGGTGCTCGAATGCTCATGTACTCCTTCTGAAGGTTTTGAGGGAAGTCCGCGACCATCATAGCAAGCGAATGCGCCAGCCACGTTCTTCCTTCTTTCCTCTGCAGATTTGTCCTTCTGATACTCGGTCTTGCGAATCCTCTTTATGATTTTTTTGTACTCAACTCCGGAGGCTGCCGCAAGCTTCAGTGCTATAACATCTGGAGGGTTGTTTCCCCGCATTAGCAACCTAGTGCGATGCGAAGGAACTGGTGTGATATAGTCTACGCCCTCGAACAGGCTCTGGTATTTGGAGTATAGCATCTTGGCGCAGACAGCGACGACATTGTAGTCCGTGTTCTTTTTGATCTGCATGATGATCCTTCTTGCGGCTGCATCATATTGTAGCAGCGATCTTACAGCATCAAAATATGGTACCTGCTTTGAGCAGCGCTCGCACACCTCTTCAGGCTCGTATGATTCTTGGGTTTCGAACATCCTCCCACATACCTTGCAAATTGGATGATCGATAAAGGTGATCTTTGTGAAGCATGTATGGCAGATTGCCGAGAGCTCATCGACCTCTGTCCCACAGGAAATGCACTTATATGGAAACAGCCAGTTCGTAAATTGTTTCAAATTGCGCGATTGCATGGTAACGTTTTTAGGAAGGCTATCGTGGAGTACATAATTATCGTACTTCATGCCGTGGGGAGATTACAGTGAAAAATTTGAGAGCTCTCATAATCATAATCGCTGTTGGGCTTATGCCGGCATGCGATAAGTTCGTAACGACGAAGTATCTTTCATCCGATGTCAACAGTGATTCTGTCTCGCGTTTAACGGAGCCAGTGACTGATGAGAGCGAGGCTACATCATTCAAGAGCGATGATCACCCAGTGGTAATCCCACCTAAATTCAAGCAAGAAGTATCTCTCCTGCTCAATGAGAATTTATCGGTGAAATCCGTTTTCTGTGAACTTGCGAAAAAGCTAAACTTGAACTTTCAAATGGATCCGACGGTGGACGCTAAGGTAATCTTCTGTGCGAAGAAATGCCCATTCATAGAAGCCCTAGATTCAGTCTGTGATCTGGCGAATCTGAGGTATACGATTTCGAATGACATCGTCAAGGTTGAGAAGGATACGCCGTACTCCGTTTCGTACGATATTCAATTCCTGAACATATCGCGCGATAGCGAAAACAAGATATCTGTAACGACTGAGATTGGCTTTGTAACAGCAACCGACGCGAAGGGAGACCAGACGCAAGATGGGAATGTTTCGATCAAAGCCAAGAGTGATTTCTGGGCGGAACTCGACGCTGGGATCAAAGTTATCGTAGGAGCAAATCAGAAGGATCAAGTAACGTACTCCGTCAATAAGCAAGCCGGAGTTATCATAGTATGCGCCAGTGCTAAGGTACATAGCAGCGTGAGGGAGTATCTCAAGCGCATTAAGGCAGCATCAATGTCACAGGTTTTAATAGAGGCGAAGATCATTGAGGTTTCGTTGAAGAACGAGTACAGGCGCGGAATCGATTGGGCATTGCTCAGTGGGCGTTTCAGTGTGAAAGGGAAGCTTCTATCTAACTCCAGCAATGGGTTGAGCAATGTTAGCCCACACGGAGATCAGCTGGGCCTTACATTTGATACGAGCAAAGGCACTATTAAAGACATGAATTCTGTGGTCGGGGCTCTTGAGGAGTTTGGCGCAACGAGGATGATATCTAACCCGCGCATAACAGCTATGAATAACCAGGCCGCCATCTTGAAGGTTGCCCAGAATCACGTCTACTTCAAGCTGAACTACGAGAAGAACTACGTGAACAACGGGAATAATGCGAACAACAGCCAGGAAATCTCCGTATCAAGTGATATCAAGACGGTTCCCCTCGGTCTCGTCATGTTTGTTCAGCCATCTATAGATATGTCTGATGGAACCATCACATTGTTCCTGCGCCCAACAATCACGAAACTAGCAAGCTCAGTGAATGACCCAGCTGTTAATATCGCACTGAAAAATAGCACAACCGGGACGACAGACGACAAAGATATGTCGAAAATCCCAGTGATTGAAGTGAGAGAAGTGGCGTCATTCCTGAAGCTGCGTGATGGGGAGGTGGCGATACTGGGTGGCTTCATGGAAGTTAGATCATCGAAAAATAAGTCTGGCATCCCTGGATTTGGAGATCTCCCAATTTTTGGAGATCTGGTATCGTCACGCGGGGTTGGAGATGAAGTCGTAGAGTTGGTAATTTTGATCAAGGTAAGACTACTGAATGGCCCGCAACACCAACGAGCAGTGGACATCAGACTTCAGCGCTTCGTCCCAGATCCACGACCATTTTAATGGACCTCACTCGATTAGTTGAAGTATGATATGCAAAAACCAGTGGATAACGCCTTACGATCATGGTATAATTAGTGTAGCACTATGATAGGATAGCTGATATAAATTCAGGTGACGAGGATGAAATCAAAGATAAAGAACATCGCCAAAGCGATGGTGATCGCTACCGGCGCGTACGCAGGAATAAGCAGTGTGGGCCAAACGGCTGGAGGTGGACGGAAACATGACCTGGGCAGAGATCCAGCAACGCTGTCCTTGAAAGGCAAGGTAACATACATCCAGAGCGGTAGATACCCGGAGGATGATCCTGGCATGGAACACACACGCATGCCACCACCACCTCCACCGCCTCCCCGGCTAGTCGAGGGTGCCCCAACGCAACCCGACAATAATGTTCTGGGTGTAGAGGGGGTGGGCGTATACAATGAGGCCGCAGCGCAACCCGACGGTGATAATCTGGGAGTAGAGGGTGTAGCGCAACCCGACAATGATGTTCTGGGTGTAGATGATGTGGGCGTATACAATAGGGCCCCAGTGCAACCCGACGGTGGTAATCTGGAAGTAGAGGGTGTAGCGCAACCCGACGATGATAATCTAGAAGTAGAGGGTGTGAGCGAATACAACGCAGCCCCAGCGCAACCCGACGATGATAATCTGGAAGTAGAAGGCGTAGGCGAGTACGCAGTGGACCCTGAGCCTGCGACCCCGGCGGCGGCCGGCGACCTGGAAACAGCAGAACAAGCGCCCACATCCCCGATCGTACCCCCTGACGCAAGAGCACAACCAGCCGACGACACCCAAGCACAACCCAGCGGAGGGCTGGCACAACCACCCCCTCCACCACCTCCGCCTCCACCCCCACCTCCCCCGCCGGCGCGAGGAACCCCAGCACGAGGAGCGGACCGCACGCCCGCTGCAGCCAGTCCCGAACCCGGAGCACCGGGAAGCCCCATGATGCGGGACCAACCCAGCTACCTCGACCTCATAAAGAACCCAACCCTGAGAACACCACTGAGAAGAGTGACCGACGAAGACGAAAAAGCCAGGAGAGCAGCCAACCCCATACCAGCAAAAGCCAGCACGGGAGGAACACTAACAGCAACGGACATCGTGAGAAATTTCGTGGCACGCAGAGATGCAATGGCACCAAGCGACAGCGAGTCGAGCAGCGAGTCGAGCAGCGAGGAATTCTAACAAACCCCAGGAACCCGCCAAGAAGGCCGCACCCACAACCCTACCCCCGCGGCCTGGTCAGTTGGGACACAGTATCCCCGATCAGGTCGTCCATCGAGTACAGGCCGCAGACTTGTTTAACAAGCCACTTAGCGGCCTTGACGGCTCCCTTCGCGAAGATCTCCTTGGAGTGAGCGTTGTGCCTGATCTTCACATCCTCATGCCGTCCAACGAATGAGACCTCGTGTAGCCCGACCACATTCCCGCTCCTCTGCACGGAGAAACCTATCTCCCCACGCTTTCGCTGCTCTATAATTCCGTACCTAATGAAGTTAGCCACCTCATCAAACTCGCGATTCCGAGCCCTAGCGATAGTACGTCCCAACATTAGTGCCGTCCCAGATGGAGCATCCTTCTTCAATCCGTGGTGGCTATCGAGAATCTCCACATCAAAGTCCTCATTCATAGCCTTCGCTAGAAAGAACACAACGGCGTTGAAAATCGCCACCAGAGGACTCATATTTGGGGAGCAGAATATGGGAGCGTATTTCGATTGCTCTTCCATCAATTCATGATGCATATTTGACAACCCAGTAGTGCCAACCACAATCGGTATATGCGAATGATTCGCTAAGGCATAACGCAGCATAGCCTCCGTTGCGAGTGGGCACGAGAAATCTATGATTACATCGGAGTCATGAAACATGATCTCTATATTGTCCTTGCTTGATACCTTGCTGGAAATTGCGAATCCACCTTCCTGCAGCAGGGCCTTTATTACAAGCCCCCCCATAGTTCCTGTCGCTCCTAGAACCGATGCCTTCACAGGTGTACCGCTAGTTAAAATGGCATCTCGTCATCAATTGGGATATCCTGAGGAGACTCATCTGATCTAACTTCAAAGTCACCTTCCGTCTTCTTCGAGTCTAGGATAACCAGCTCACCTCGGAACTTCCCGATGATAATCTCGGTGATGTATTTCTCAATACCAGCCTGATCAGTCCACTTTCTGGTCTGCAGCTGACCTTCGATATAAAGCTTTGTCCCCTTCCTAACGTACTTCTCTATGATCTCTGCGAGCCTATCATTAAAGATCGTTACGCGGTGCCATTCGGTTTTATCCTTCCGCTCACCAGTCGTCTTATCTCTCCAGATCTCACTTGTTGCCAAGCTGAACGAGGCCACCCTCGTCCCGTCAGGCATGAAGCGGATATCAGGGTCCTTTCCTAGGTTTCCAATCAACGTTACCTTATTCAGAGAGCTAGACATTAGACAACAATTCCATTTAAGATCAGCGACCGAAGCCTTCAGACCATTATACCTCACCGCTCCACGATACGTGAAAACTAAATTGATAGAATTATACAGAATATTTCACGCTGTGCCTTCTACGCAACTCTGCTGCCTAATACGTAAAACAGCAGCTCCTCCCTTCCAAACTCTTCCTTGTACCATATCTCATAGCAATCTACACCATCAAGAATGGAGGAGAATATGAATTTTAGGTTTGCAATATTAATCATAAAATTAACAGAAAAAACAAGTAAAAAATAAGAAAATAAGAAAAACATAAGCAATAAATAAATAATTAATGTCTTCATTATAGTTAAGGCTGTACTCATTCTCCATTTTAAAAGTAGAGTAATAATATAAAGAAAACATGTGGAGAAAAGTAAAATGATGAGGACTAATGTTATAATGACAGTAAAACGAGTGTTGGCTATTGCTGCTGCAATAGTATGTGTTAAGGCAGCGAGTGCTGGTGAGCCTGATGGCAGGCTCACACCAGCTGACACAGCGGTATCTGCTGTCAGCTCTGGCGTTGGAGGATGCTGGGACGCACTTTCAAACCCTCTAGAGCTGGATGAAGAATTCCAAGCTGCAAAACCAGAAGTGCTGCCGCCTACTGATCGGGGTGCGTGCTGGGTAGATGATGGCATAGTCGAGAGAGCCGTGGTTCCAGCGAATATCATGAACAGCAAGCTGTCCAATCTGAGGTACGGCAAATTTGGTGTCCCAGGAGGTAGCAGGACCTGGAGCGCTACTAATGCTAACCACGGCGAAATCGTGATCTTCGAGAAGCCGATAGCAACCGCGAGGGAAAGACAGACCGCTGAGGCTGAGGCTGCTTTAGTGGGTGCACTGTGGGCGTTCGCGCCGGATTCCAGTGGGAATCTGAGCGGCACTGCGATATCGCGTGGTAAGGAGGAATGGTACGGGCGTGTGACGATACCAAGGAAGACAGCTGCCACGTATACCCTTGGGCAGATACTCGACACAGCCCAACGCGACGCAGAGGACATGGAATGGCTGCAGCAGTGTGCACTGATGGGCGAGGTTGCGCAGCTAATCAAAAACGTAACCACACCTAATAGCGGGTGGCAGATACGCCACATCATGCACGCACTACACGCAACACACGCCGGGACGTATGCGAAGGCCAGAACCACCGGATGCAGGGGGGATGTGAACGAAAACGGACGCCTGTACTTGACGGACTGCTGGAAAGCGGCCCTGTACCCGATATGGAGGATGGTACAAGATCTCAGCATAATCATTGTCGGACCCGGGATGACCGACAGCAGCAAAACCGTAGCCGTCAAGCTGTCACTACTACAGAGACCGAATGCCAGGAGACAGTACAGATACACGATGGTGATGGCGGGGGCAGCAGTGTTTCTGGAAACGACACCGTGGAGGGATATCGTAGCCAGGATGCAGAAGGCAACCGGCGTTGTAGGGCAAGAGAGTCAGGAGGTATGCGCCTGGCTAGACATCGCAGTACCACAGGGCCCTGTCGGACTTACTGAAGATCCACAGATAATAGACAGAGCAATAGCACTCGAAGAAGATCCACTCGAGACGCCCAACGCTGAACTAATCACAGCACGAATGGTCGAGGAGTACGACGAGGATGCGATACAAGCCCCACTCCCGCACACGCACGTAAGAGGGGGGAGGTAGGCCATCAGGCGATACACCCGGCAGAACGCTTCACCATAATGGCGAGCGTTCCCTGAGGTGGGAGAGTACTTCAGGCTGAAACTTCTGGTGGGGGTACTGGAGTTGGGATCGGGTACCATGGGTTAGGTTCATCTGGATTGTTGTACAGTAGGAAGGTGGAGTTGGCCCAGCCTCCATCTGCCGCGAGTGCTGCGGATATCACGGGACTGATGTCGTTTAG
>JAIRZU010000023.1 GCA_031267075.1 Holosporales bacterium | reverse complement strand
CAAAAAATAATTTCATCCGTTAACTATTTTTTAACCCTTCCCACTGTATCATATATCTAGAAGATTAACCTTTAAGGGAGGAATCCTAATGAAAAGCAAATTGGTAGGTTTAACGGTAGCACTATGTGTTACAGGCATGGCAGAGGTGTATGGAAGTGGTGGAAGCCGCGGAGTTCTAGAGAGAGAGAGAGAGTACTGTAGTTGTAAGTAGGGGAGAGGCATCTATACCAGTTGGAGGAACTGGAATATACCGCGAGATAAATGAGCTCAAGCAGGTAGCAACAATCCTAGCCACGGCTGTGAGTACACTCCAAAGTACGTTGAATAAATTACAAGCAAGCATGGGACAGCCAGCTGAAGAGGGAGAGAATCCAGTACCAGCAGGTGGACTCTACGAAAGACTTGAAACCCTCGAGAAGAGACTCGTCCAGCATGACGATCTAATAGGTCGCCCGGCCGCCGTCTATCCGGACTACACCAAAAACACACCTGACACCGGACTGTACAGAATGAGTGTTGCGACTGAGGCTCGGTTACAGGTACTCTATAGAGCCCCCTCCTACGGACGGGATCATATGTATACCGCAGAGCCGCTGGCATGCTTCACCTTCGCAGTACTTGAAGAGCGTGTCTGGCCTGGCGGTAATCTGTACAACGCCGCTCTCAGCCCACTAGTCCATAATAACTGGCCCACAGCGGACGTGCTCAACTGGCCAATCGCGGTGACGCTCTGGCAAGCAACGTCCGACACTCCCCAGGGGTGGGTATACCTGAGAGAGGGGCTAGAGATCGATACACAACATACCCTTGTCGTGGGCACCTCGAGCACTGCCATTACTGGCAACGAAGCGTTGCGAGCATACGAACAACTGCTACTCGCGTTGCAAGAAACGACAACCCCACCTGGGGACGGTACCATGCTAATAGTAGCATGGGCAAAACAAGTACCCGTAATCGGCGACGGATACATCCCGAGTAACAGCCACCTGGCGTGCCTTCGCACTCGTCACAAACGTCTAGCGGAGCTAGCAGACGACACCATACAGGACACCACGGAAAACAATGGAGAAAATGTACGCGCCCGGATCAGACTGAAATGGGAAACGCGTGCCTAAATCGTACACAGTACCCCTCCCCGCACACACCACTCTCCCCTCCCCACACACACCACCTCGAGCTACTCAGCCTTGGTGGTGGATTAATTCCAATTGGGCGGAAACTGGGGGGTTGACTTTCGACGGTGATCTGTGCTCTAATCGAGAATGATGCTTGAAATGTACGGCCTAGGCTGTTTTTTGAAGGGGTTGTTTTCTCGGTATGAGCAAAAGGGTACACGCTAAGTACAAGATCGATCGGCGGTTGGGTGTGAATTTATGGGGGCGCGCGAAGAGCCCATTTAACGTCAGGAATTACGCTCCTGGCGAACATGGGAAGAACAGGCCAAAGCCCTCTGACTACTGCATTCAGCTCCACGCTAAACAGAAGCTTAAGGGGTATTATGGGAACATAGGCGAGAAGCAGTTCAGGAAGATTTACCAGGATGCTGTGAAGCGCCGTGGTGATACATCCGAGAATCTCATAGGGCTCCTGGAGCGTAGGCTGGATGCCGTAGTGTATCGCATGAAATTTGCGATTACTTTCTTTGCGGCTCGTCAGCTCATAAACCATGGGCATGTCGCTGTTAATGGAAAGCGTGTGAATATCCCATCGTACAAGGTTAAGGATGATGACGAGATATCGGTGATTGGGAAGATGAAGACAAATGAGAACACCCTGATCGCCATCGGCACGGCTGAGAGAAGTGTTCCGGATTACTGTGAAGTGGATGAGAAGAATGTTAAGGGAAGATTCATTAGAGCTCCGCAGTTCACTGATGTCCCATACCCGGTTACCATGGAACCGAACCTCGTAATCGAGTTCTATTCTAGGTAGTGATATACGTGGCGCTGGCACTTCGCCGCTGCAGAGATGCATTGTTAGTTTTTATCGCGGCATGCGCTGGTGCTGATAGTTGTGGTCAGGGTAAGGATGCTCCTGTTAACAAAGAGGAGTCCTCTCTTGTAGATCAGGCAGTTTCGTACTTTAAGAATGTTTCATGCCTTGTATCAGAGTTTACTCAGACTGGGGCTGATGAGAGGGTGTATCACGGGAAGCTCTGGCTCCTTCGTGATAAGAGCGGATTGAAGATCAAGATAACCTACACCTCCGGCATAAGGCAGGAGATACTCATCATAGATAAGAGATGTATCGTTGTGGATCAGGAAACCGGAAGGGAGCATAACTACAGCGCCGAGAGGATACCGGTTTACTCCATGCTGACCGGCACACTGAAGCCCTCACCTGATGAGGTAAGTGTTATCGAGAATTCAAAGTCCAAGCTGAAGCTGAAGATCCTTGTTCCAGCCGGATGCGGCGGCTCACATTTAATTGTAACTTTCTCGAAGTATGCGAAGAGTGGGAACATAGATTGCCTGGAGGAATGGATCGTGGTTAATGGTGATGCTCGAACGACATTCACATTCGATAAGTCTACGCTGAGGATCGGAGATAGTAAGCAGATCCCAAACAAGACGTTCAGCATACATAGGCCTAGTTGATCGTGAAGGTATACGCATCTCTGCTGGCATGTGATCTTCTGAATGTCGAGGCGGAGATACACGCGCTTGAAGAGGCAGGGGTAGACGGGCTTCACATAGATATAATGGATGGGAGGTTTGTTCCTAACATCGCATTTGGGCCTGATTTTGTGAGGCATGTTTGTAGGGTCACAAAGCTTCCTGTTTCAGTGCATCTGATGGTTAGAGAGCCATCGAGCCTAATAGGTATGGTCACCTGCTGTGGCGTTGAAAGTGTAGCGGTTCATTACGAAATAGATGAAAGCCTCCCTGCTGTTTTAGATATGATCAAGTGTGCAGGCGCAGGTGTTGGGCTAGCCCTCAATCCCTCGACAGAAGTTTCCAAAATTGAAAGCTATGTGGAGGAGTTGGATTTGGTAGTTGTTATGGGTGTGGAGCCAGGCTTCGGAGGACAGACCATGGACTATGGAGTGCTCCACAAAATTGATAGCCTCAAGCAAATCGGGGGAGGTTTGTTGGTCGCAATCGATGGCGGAATCAATGATAACACGGTTGGCCTTGTAAAGCAAAAGGAAGCTGATATACTAATGGTAGGTAGCTATTTGTTTAGTGGCTACTCCGAGAGCAAACTAGATAGCTTGAGAGAGAAAATAAAAATACTATGCGGTGGAGCGTAAAGAGAGCCATAGACACCTTGCATTTCTACAGGGTCTCGCTCATCAAGAGAAGTACATTTTATAGATTTTCATTGGATAGGTCGCATGGTGCGTTCGACGTTGATAAGTTCATAACGGATCCATGGGCTGGGAATCCGAAGACAGGTAGAGCGATACTCGACTGTAGCTTCACGGTCTGCGGCGACAGCGAGCCACTCAATATGCTTGATACGATCCTCAACAGACCTCTTTCAAATAAGAAAAATACGAGGTATGTAACCAGCTTCCAGTGGATTCGAGACGCGCAGGTGGTGGGTGGAAACAGCAGCCGCAAGTACGTCAGGAATATGATTCTGCTCTTCATAAATGGCTATAGGACGACGAGAGGTTTTTGGCTCGAACCGGAATCATGGGACAATGCTACAGTGGGCGAGAGGATAGTCAATTGGATTTTATCGTACCAGTTCTTCGCATCTGGGGCGAACGATAAATTTCAGATGAGCGTACTATCATCGCTATCGGAGCACTTTTCACATCTCCAGAAATGCTACGCTGCCGAGGTAGATCCGTACTCAAAGCTGATCGCAATCAAAGCGCTCATTTACTGCTACTGCTCAATGAAGACGAATCAGCACAGGAAGATCATGAGGGCACTGCATGAGGTAAGAGAGATAATAGGTGCTTGCCTCGATGATGGTGGGATGTTCATAACAGGCTCCCCTATAGATCACTTCCACATCTTTCGAAGTCTTCTCGAAATAAGGTTCATCGCGAAGGGGGCGGTCGCAGATGTCTTTGGAGATGAGTTTGTGAACGTCATATCCAAGATGGCGTATATCGTCAGGTTCTTCAGGCTATGCGATGGAAGCATCTCGCGGCACTCCGGTGATAGTGGCACAGAACGTGAATCTCAATTCGTACCAGATCGCCACATGGTCGATACCGCGTTATCTGTAGTTGAGATTGGAAACGGAGTTGGGAATCCGGTTGGGTTCGACAAGCTGGAGACCAAGAAGTCGACTATCATAATCAACACGAAGCCCAGGATGATACGGTCATATTTCAATAGTCTCTCTGAGCCAGGTATCAACATCTTTGATTTTGAGGCCAGCTTCGGCTCCGACAGATTACTGAACAGATCGGATATCTCGGTGATTTACAATGGGTTTCGAACAAGGATTGGGCCTGATGCTAGGAGCTTCACAAAGAGATCCGTAACTGAGAAGGGTCTACTCTTTGAAGGTGAAACGCAATTTCCAAACAAGTTTTTTAACCTCGCCATGAGGAGGGAAATTGAGCTTGCTCTAAACGGGCAGCGCCTTGATTGCATCGATTTCATCCTGGTTTCGGTAAGGATGGATGCGTGCTTTAGGCTTGTGTTTGAGAGCGGAGTTGATATAAAAAGTATCAATAAGAGGAGCATGCTTCTGAGTGTCGGTGCGTCTGAGTATATGTTTACGTATTCTGCTGAGGGCGTCGTGTGTGTGACAACCGAGGCAAAAACAGCATACCCCTCGATAGAGATCTGGATCCCAGTAAGCGGAGGAGTTGCGTTAGAAATGAAGTGGTCAATAGAATGTCTGCAATGATACAACCGGCAGATGCCGGAGTTATAGTACATGGAACTGATAGCGATGCAGTCCACGATGCAGCGTATGACATGCTGCTGTCGTATGCATGCTCAGGCTGCTCCAGTATCTCGGCAGAGGAGGTGAGGAGGCACATTTTTGCAAACACATACCCTAACTTCCTCAGCATTAAAAAGGCAGATGGAAAGAACGAAATCCCAGTAGATGATACAAGGACGATCATAGAGTTCCTATCGAAGAAGCAGTACATTGATGGCAGAACCGTGGTGCTGGTGGAAGATGCTGATTGCATGTCGAGGAATGCAGCTAACGCGCTCCTTAAGATACTGGAGGAACCGCCAGAGAACTCCGCTATCATCCTAACAACGACGAGGCTGTTTGCGATGCTTCCAACCGTCAGATCGAGATGCTTGAAGAAGGTGGTAAGGGCGGATTGCGCTATGTCTAGCTTTTCGGACCCTGTGGAATACGTGCGCTCTAAGCTGAAGCAAGTGGATGGCGCAATCATAGATGCGACGGTTGCCTTCCTCACGGCGGGGTGTAAAAACGTTATCGGCTTTGCAAAGCAGAACGCAGACCATATGATTGATCTTCTCGATGTGCTATCGGCATACTGCTCATTTATGTGCTTCAAGACTTGTGATGCCGATATTGCCAACGCCACGCTGAGGCTGCACAGATTCACATCCATTGCGAGTAAGACGTCCCCAGATAAGCAGGCCGCGATAGTAGCAGCATGTGGAATCTTAATGTGTTACAATCACGGTAGCAGCATAGCGGATTCATAGAATTTTGATGAGCGTAAGCAGTACGAGATCCTGGGCGGCGTGGATAGTCGCCACTATGTTCTACCTATACGAACTGATCCTGAGGGTGGCACCGAGTGTGATGACGGAGGGGTTAACCGAGTCATTCGGAACAACCTCTACGACATTGGGAGTCTTGGTCTCATGCTACTACTACTCATACACCATCCTGCAGCTACCATGTGGGATTATGCTTGATAAGCTTGGGCCACGTAATCTCATCGGCCTCTCGGCACTGTTATGTGTATCCGGTACTGCGGCGGTCTCTTGGGCAAACGACATTGGTACAGCCCAGATTGGAAGATTTGTGATAGGAGCGGGCTCAGCCTGCGCATTCATAGGTTGCCTACAGATAATTGCCGACATGTTCCCAAAGGGGTACTTCGTGATCTTAGCCGGAATCACAAATATGATGGGGACAGTCGGAGGCTTACTAGGTGGCTACCCAGTTGCGACGTCCGTGAATAGCATCGGCTGGAGAAGCACTATGCATAACCTCGCCTGGCTCGGCGTCATCATCACAGTACTAGCCTTCATCTTCATACCGAATGCAAGGGGGCGGAACCAAGGTAGCACTTCTACCAACACAAGGGAGAGATCTTTTATCACTGATATCGCAAGCCTCATAAAGAACGGTCAGGTGGTTTTATCGAGCATCATCTCAGGCTTCATGTACCTCGCTATCTCGGCATTTGCAGAGCTTTGGGTCGTACCATTCTTCATGGTGAAGTACGGGATTAACAACGAGCGCGCCTCATGGGCAGCTGCAAGCGTATTTGCTGGAGTAGCAATTGGGAGCATCATCATCGCCCTGCAGGCCAGGAAGCTCCGAAGCTACGTCCGCGTCATCAGAGGCTACTCCCTAGGGACAGCCATATTGTTCTTCTGCCTCATCCTCATCACTCCGCAATTCTACCAGGCCCTCCTGTGTGTGTTTGGGATTGGGTTCATGACGGGAGCGCAGGTCATAAACTTCACATGCGCTAAGAACAACACATCGCCTGAAATTGCCGGAACGACAGTAGCCTTTGCCAACTGCATAGTGATGCTGATCGGCTCGATATTCCAGCCAACGGTTGGCATCATCTTGGACCGCTTCTGGAACAATACCATTGGGGAAGGCGGAGTCAGAGTATATGATATCGCTTGCTACAACAAGGCGCTTCTCGTGATTCCAGCTTTCATGATCGTAGCCTGTATTATGTCGTGCTTCCTTAAAGAAACCATTCACCTTGAACGTGAGTAAGGCAAGCAGTTTAGTAGCAGCTCTCGCTCTGGCATTCATGTCGCACTGCTGGGGAGCTGTCACCTCTATAGTATCAGATGAGTTCGACACATCGCAACTCCCTATAGCACAGAAACTGGGATGTACGTTTCCGAGTGTGGCTGCTTCGCACTTCATCATAGTCAGCGGCGACTTGGGCCTCGTCGTTCATGAGAGTAATTCCACACAGGCCTTGCAATGTGCGATGCAATCTGATAGCATAATGTACGAGGCTACACTCTATGATCTGTGTCGTAGTTTCGGTCGTTTCCCAGGTAGCTCTAGTATCGAAACTCATGGGAAGCTCAGCATATATTTCTTTGAAGCTTCGCAAGCTAACTTACCATCACGAGTGGGTTGTGTCTTTCGGTACAAAAACAAGAATATGTGTGAGTTCGTTGGAGCCGTCTGCTGGGCTCGTTCAAAGGAGGATGCCATCACCAAAGCTCAATCGATTGCCAAATGGCTAGATCAGTTTTACGTATTTGATGTGACATACGACACCGATGCGACAGTTGAGATTCCAGTGTTCTACGGAGTGCGAAATGCGATAAATGCATCAGTTCCGAAATCGCAGAAACTCCTGCTGTCGGAAAAAGTGACGAACGAGATAAGTAGGACTATCAAGTACAGAATCGCCATAGCAGCTCCTACTATGGAGGGGGATATCGTTGGCTCGGTACAGTACACAACTCCGACGTTTCAGAAGCCACTCACGAAGTCGTTACATGCACAGCATGGCGTTGAGAAAGCCGGGCTCCTGAAGACTATCTCCGACTCTCTAAAGTACGCCATCTTCGGCCCCTCCGCGAATAGAGTTTCACCTGCTTCCTCGTAGCTGTCCATCTACTCTACTCAGGGGAGGCGCTGGCGTCTGGTGAAGGGCGCTTGGCTTGCTCTTGCAGGCTTCCTTATGCCTGTACCTCCTCTCTCCCTCTGCCCATCTGCTCAAACTCCGTGATGTACGTCTCCTCGAGCCCGTAGTCGAGATCACGGGGTGCTTTGGCGATTATTTCGCTCGGTATCTCTGGCAGTGAGTGAAGGTGGTGTGAGGAGTTGAGTCTTGGCCTTATGCCACTGCTGATCCACTCTAGCGTGCTACGGTCAGCTAGACCATACGCACTCAGCATCAGGCCGGCTACGTCGTCGTCCGAGGCGCTCCCTTGCCTTCTCTCCGGCTCTGCTCGCACTCGCCCGAGCCCCGTTTCTATGTCGCCCTTTATCTGTTCGGCGTTCATACGGGGTCTGTCGACGCCAATTCCCTTGCGGCACCAGTTCGCGAGCGATTCGTCCATGACTGTGTTCACGGTTTTACAGAGGAAACCGGTAGTAGCTCGCACCAGCACATCGTCTGCATTCCACGTTCTGGTCTGTTCTCCAGCGTCCCCGAAGCGAGTGTCGGTGGTGGTCAGTTGTTCACTGGGGGTACCCTGGCTTGTGGCGCTCGCTGATCCTAGAGCGAGCATTGATGTTGTGCCTGAGCTCGGTGGCACTCCCGGGTGTTCCGCGATTTTGGCCCCTTGGCACACCATGGTTACCATCACCATGGCGAACGTTGCTTTCAGTATCTTCATTCTATCGTCCTTTGCCGATCTTTGGTTGTACAGCACAGAACATATTGTATCATGTATTGGCTATGTGTCAATGATATTTTTTACTATGACAAGCACTGGTATCTCACTGGGATGTGGTGGAGATCACTTTGTAAAATATGGTGAATCCAGAATCTGGAGACAGGATAACAGTGACACAAAACACTACATAGGGAGGTTTGGGATGTGTGCTACTATCAAGTAGCTGCATATGCATTTACGGTAAGATAGTCAGTCCCTGAGACGCAAACTATTTTTACGCCCATGTGAAAAATAATCTCTTCCGTTAACTATTTTTTAATCCTTCACATGCTAACCTACTTATAGAATCTTATATCCTCTAAGGGGAGGAAAACATGAAAAGCAAATTGGTAGGTTTAACGGTAGCACTATGTGTTACAGGCATAGCAGAGGTGTATGGAAGCCGCAGAGTTCTAGAGAGAGAGAGAGAGTCCTGTAGTTGAGAGAGGTGGAGAGGCAGTACCAGTTGGAGGTACTGGGATATACCGTGAGATAAACGAACTCAAACAAAAGCATGAGACTGCGCTCAGTGCAATAGACAAACTCAAACAGGAGATGGCAGTCTACAAGGAGCTACTGGGCCACCCAGCGGTAGAAGCAAGTGGAACAGGACCAGGTGCAGTGAAAGCCCAAGCCCCTACAGGATTATTCCTATTCACCCATCAACAATGGCTATACCACGGTGCGATGCAGTTTGTGGCAGAATTGTACAACACTATACCGCAACCCGAATACATGAGAATCGTGATTGAGAGGATAATCCACAGACAATTGGACGAGTCAGATTGGAACACATCCGTACAAAAAATCAGAAGCAGATGGCGCTGGAGGGCAAAGACCAACCCCTCTACTACCGGGAACATGTACATCCATACGTACGCCACTGCAGTTAATATACCACCCAACCCGCGTCCCCTATGCGTAGTCACAATTGAGGGCGACCGCAATGAAACCATCCCATACGCAAATGACAATGGAGGGGGATACACAACATTATCCGCCCCAATGACGATACCTTCCATAATGGCTGCCTCAGAGGTTGCCCGCATAACCGATGATGCGATAGCAGACGAAATAACCCAATACCCAATACATGAACTCGCCATGGTAGCGTCAAGCAACACTATCTCCCAAGCGCTTCCAAGTCACTACACGGACATCAATACACACCTTGGAACAAATCTACAATATGGCCCAAATGGTCCCACAGGTGCACAACGATCCAAGGCGGCCACAGTCTTCACGGTGATAAACTGCGTGTATCAAGCCACCATGGGTACAATGTGGGCTGGCGCCTACATCACATACCAGAGAGAGCCCACTCCACAAACCGATACGGATGGAGCTGCAGAGGATCCAGCGTAAGAACAGAGCTACTCCGCATTGGTGGTGGGTTTAATCCCACTATCCCCACCGCCTTCCAGCCGTCACATCTCCTTTCCTAAACAGGTTTTTGTTTTCTCTTCCAATGCGTAGAGAATGTTGATAAACTGACTATCAGGTGTGCATCATTTAGCTGCCCAATTGGGGGCGCATCCGGTGTTTATGAACAAAAATGAGAATGAGAGTTTTGCTGATATGCTTAATGAGTCTCCAGACTGGACTTGCTCGCTAGAGGGTAAAGTTGTAAAGGGAAAGATTGTCGGAATCGATGGCGACAGAGTAATCGTTGACGTTGGCCTGAAGGCTGAAGGACGACTACTCGCAAGCGATGTTACGGCAGCCAACGGAGGCGAGCCCGTTAAGATTGACGATACTGTCGATGTGTATGTCGAGAAGTTCGAGGATAAAAATGGGGAGCCAGTTTTAAGCATCGAGAGAGCCAGGAAGGAAGCCGTTTGGGACGACATTGAGAGGCACTGTGAGACAGGTGAAACAATCGAGGGAATAATCATTGGGCGCACAAAGAGAGGCTTCTCTGTTGATATCAACGGAGCCCTCGCCTTCTTGCCAGGCAGCCAAGTTGACCTCAGACTCGTGAAGGATATCACTCCCCTCCTCAACATTCCGCAACCATTCAAAGTTCTAAAGACCGACAGATCCAGGAATAACATCGTTGTGTCGAGGCGCGTCGTGCTCGAGGCCACGAGGAGCCAGGAGAGAGCGGAGGTTATGTCCAGGCTATCCGAGGGCATGATCATCAATGGCATAGTGAAGAACATCACGGAGTATGGAGTGTTCGTTGACATAGGCGGCATTGACGGCCTCCTGCACGTAACAGATATGTCTTGGAAGCGCGTAGCTAATCCAGCTGATCTTGTGAATGTTGGTGACGCAGTGGATGTGGTGGTTATTAAATTTAACAAGGAGTCAGGAAGGGTTTCATTGGGGATGAAGCAGCTCATGAAGACCCCGTGGGAGAACATTGAACAGAGATATAAGATCGGTGAGAGATACACTGGCAGGATCGTCAACATCACGGATTACGGTGCATTCGTTGAACTTGAGGAATGCATAGAGGGGATGATATACATGACTGAGTTCAGCTGGGTTCGAAGAAGCGTCCATCCTAACAAGATCGTCGAGGTAGGGCAGATCGTAGAGGTTATGGTACTGGATGTGATTCCATCTAAAAGAAAGATAAGCCTCGGGTTGAAGCAGTGTCTGCCTAACCCGTGGGAGCAGTTCGCGCAGGAGCATCCGGTTGGTACCAAGATTACTGGCGAGGTGAAGAACATCACAGAGTTCGGTATTTTCGTAGGTGTTACAGATACCCTGGATGGAATGATCCATATGTCAGATGTATCCTGGACTGGCCATAGTAATGCTACGTTCGAAAAGGGTGAAAAGATCGAGGTGGTGATCCTTGATGTCAAACCTGATAAGGAGAGAATTAACTTGGGCATCAAGCAGCTAGTTGAGGATCCACATAGTGCAGCCGCTTCGAAGGTCAAGAAGGGAGATATCGTAGTCACTGAAATTAAGGCTGTACACGCGGCCGGGGTAGATGTAACATTAGAGAGCGGCCTTCGTGGCTTTATCAAGAAAATCGATATATCGAGTGATAGACTTCATCAGAGAACTGATATGCTGTCCATCGGTGAGAAGCTCGAGGCGCTCGTTCTTGGCGTAGAGAGAAACGGAGTTGTTAACCTATCCGTAAAGTCTCTCGAGATCCAGAGGGAGAAAGAGGCCTTGAAGAAGTACGGATCTACTGATAGTGGAGCTAGCCTCGGAGATATTCTTGGCGCCGCCCTGAAGAGTGAGGAAGGCGAGTGATATCCAGAAATGATTAGACTTCCTTCCAAACCTCCAGAATCAGAGTTATTGCTAGGAGACACGGAGCACAGAGGCGGAGTGTACATAGGGGTACATGAGCATTCGAGCACAGGATCGACGCAGCAGGAAGGTGATTGTGGAGGTTCATGTGATTGATGGTAGTGCGGTAGGATGGTAGCGGGCTACATCGAGCAGTTCTTCGGTGCCGTTGCATCGGTCACGACTGTCGTTGGGATTGTCCCGCAGATATACAAGGCCTACAAAACGAGATCCATGGGAGATGTATCAACCGCGATGCTGGTTAATTATTTCCTGTGCTCTGTATCGTGGCTCGTGTATGGAGTCGTTACCAATTCCACATATGTAGCAGTAAGCAATGTTATATGCGTCGTCACCAGCATTATCTCCCTCTACCAGAAACGTAAGTACGGGAAGAAACACACCGAGCCTCGTTAGCATTTTCCCTCAAAAAATAATCTCATCCGTTAACTATTTTTTAACATTTCACATGCTAACCTACCTATAGAAATCTTTATCCTCTAAGGGGAGGAATCCTAATGAAAAGCAAGTTGGTAGGTTTAACGGTAGCACTATGTGTTACAGGAATGGCAAATGTGTATGGAAGTGAGGAAGTTCTAGAGAGAGAGAGAGTCCTTTAGTTGCAAGTAGGGGAGGGAGTAGCCTTACCGGAGCCATAACACTGTTCAGCAAAGTAAGAGAAGTGCGAGCAGCTGTTGGGAGCGAGAGTGATACAGCAGCAACAGCCGATAACATTGGCTCACTACATGCAAAGGTGAGGAAGCTGCAGGAGACCGTTACTAAACTCCAGCAACTGATCGGTTCTCCAGAAATATGTCTGTGCCAAGAGCCTCCGGCAACGCTGTTTGGTGCTATCAGGAAGAATGAGGTGACGCTCATACAAACCATGCGCCCTACCACAACAAGGACACTCGATGCAATAGAGTTTCTGACTGCGCAAATGGTGCCCGGGTGGGAAAGCGAGGGCAGCGAAGCAGCTGAAAAGAGCCTATGCCCAGTATGCCAACAGAGAACCGCTCATCTCGTCGAGAACATGACCAGCGTAGTAAAGCTCCCACAAAGATGTATCGACTGGTTCACTGAATACGCCAGCAGAGCATGCGATGCCTCCTGCCTAACCGAAGCCTGTCCACTCGGAGCAGCTCACCTAGACTACTGGGCCTCAACCCCCGGATACGATCAATACAGTGCATACTTCCTCCAGGTCCGAGCACTCTATGGTGAACCTGAAAAAGACATACACATATTAGCGCGCGTCTGGGTCGGAGAAGACACTGAGAATCGCGTGCTCGTAAAGGTAACCGCTGCTCAGAGCTCGGTGGACCCAAGCTCCAACGCCCTCGGTCTATCCTTGTTGGCTACAAGCGCTATCCTCGGGTTCATGCAAGCATCAACCGAGTTTACAATCGTAGCGACAAAACTAACCCCGCAAACGTACCCCAGTGGAGATGGCCCGCTAGCGGAGGGATACTGGGGCCTCGGAACGGATCGTCATAGTATGGACGCCCAATATGAGATGACAATCGCCAGCGAAGCAAAGCTAAAGACCCTCATCAACGGCGAGGAAACTGCCTACGTCTCCTACACCAGGCCGCCTATCGCCGGGCCGTTATAAACAGGAGTATCATGGATAGCCTGAAATAGGTTACCCACATCCATACGAAAGACGTAAGTATGGGAAGAATCACTAAGGTCAGCTCTTTGTGAATGGGCCGGTGAGTGATCTATCGACGAACTGCCGTACGTGTGGGTCGTCGGTTGTATCAACATCACTGCTGCTTCCCTCCCATATTATTTCCCCATCATGTATCAGGCCGACGGTGTCGCTGATGCGCTTCATACTGGCGATATCGTGTGTTATTGAAAGAGCTGAGATCCCTACCTCCTTAGTGCATTTCACAATGAGGTTGTCAATGACGCAGGTTGTGATGGGATCAAGCCCAGTAGTTGGTTCATCGAAAAATATGATATCCGGATCTGTGGCGAGGGCCCTTGCCAGGGCTACCCTCTTCCTCATCCCACCTGAAAGTTCTGCTGGGAAAATCCTGGCTACCTCTGGTCCCAGATCAACAGCCTCCAGGTATTTCATAGCGATCTTATAGGCTTCCTTCTGCGCCTTTCCATACCCATACACAAGGCCAAATGAAATATTATCTATGACGTTGAGGCTGTCAAACAGAGCGCCTCCCTGGTACAGCACACCACACTTCAGCAGCGTTTTGTGCATCTCCTTTCGTGACAAAGTTGCCGTATCCATACCATTGATTTTCACTGTCCCAGCCTTGGGTTTTATAAGCCCGAGGATACACTTGACCAGCACGGACTTCCCAGAGCCGGACCCGCCTATGATGACGTAGGATTCGCCTCTTCGGATCTTCAACGATATTCCACGCAGCACGTCTAGACGTCCGAACGAATGCGCAAGATCGCTTACCTCAATCACATATTCCATCCAACGCACCTCATATCAAAATAGCATAAATGTCAGAATGCAATCTAGCAGCAGAATCATGATGGAGGATGAAACGACAGAGTTGGTGGTTGCCCTCCCAACACCTTCAGCTCCTCTGTTTGAGAGGTATCCATGATAGCATCCCATAACGCAAACTATGAATCCAAAGACAGCCCCCTTTATGAGACCAGACATAACATCCCAGGGTGTCATAGCGGTGAAGGTGTTGTGGATGTAGTTCGCTGCGTTGAAGTGTAGGTAGTGGACACCAACTATGTAGCCCCCTAGGATTCCGATGATATCGTCTATGAACACAAGGAATGGCAGGAAGATAGTCCCTGCTAGAATCCTCGGAAATACCAGGTACCTGTGCGAGTTGACAGATAAGGTGGTTAGGGCATCAATCTGCTCAGTGACCTTCATAGTTCCAATCTCAGCCGTCATAGAGGCTCCCAGCCTTCCTGCTACCATGAGCGCCGTCAAGACTGGCCCCAGCTCCCTCGTCATTGCGATCATAACAACAGATGGAATCGCACTTTCAGCTGTAAGTTTTGAGAAGCCAGTGTAGCATTGCAGAGTCATCGCCATCCCGGTAAACAGTGCAGTCATCCCCACTACCGGCAACGAGAAATACCCGATCTGTATGACCTGCTGCAGGATCTGCTTCCAGTAATATGGAGGCATAAACCCGGCCATGCAGCTCTCAACAATGAACCATGAAACTCTACCGATGGAGGCGAGGAGCGACAAAACCCCACTGCCAATTTTAGCTAGGAATAGCACAGATGCTACGTATGCAAACACATAACTACCATACCTAGATGGTACATGAAATCTCGCGCCCAAGCAAACCGATATTGCAATATCGCCCAAATCTATGCTACACTGGTTGCTAGCAGGGGTGGGGATTCTCAGAGACAAGAATATCATGAAGAGGTTAATAGCGATAACTGTGGCACTGTGTGGTGCAGTGTATAGCGCCTCGACAGGATATGGCGGTGAACCGAATCACCAATTCAGGCCGGCGAATCACCCATTCAGGCCTGTAAGGGACCGAAGGGAGTGGGTACCTCCCTCCCGGTGGCCGCCGGGACGAGACCAAGGGTGGCGGGCACCTCCCCCCATCCTGGTCAATCAGATCGACGCCACGGGAAACCCAATGATACTGCCAGGCTGGGACACAGGCGTAGTATTGGGGGGAGGAGATGCACCAAGTACAATACGGCTGCAGCTTATACCGCACGCGATTCCCCAAGAGCTGATAGTGAGAGCGAATGATATGGGAAGGGGGATACCGCCAAGAGAGCTAAGATCAGCACCGCACGCGATTCCTCAAGACCTGATAGCGAGAGCGAATGACATGGGAAGGGGAATACCGCCAAGAGGTCCAGGAGGGAGGGAGCCAAGAGCAGTAGACAGGCCACCACAGGATGGACCGAGGGCCCCGCTCAGCGTGGATTCAGCCTATTACTGGCCGGATGGCCAGGGAGGCTTGAACTCGAATGTCGAGCTTGGGGTGGTAAGAAGCATACTCCGAACAGTGATGCAACCATGTATGTTGTCGACTATAATGGCGATAACAGAGAATCCGAATAAGATACGATTCCTCAACAATCCACCTCCTGGAGGCTGGCCAAGAGTCTCTCCCGGAGCGTGGGGCAACCCAGATGACTGGCCACACACAGAATTCGTAGATGTAATCGATATACTGGGCACACTAAATGGAGATGAGATACAGATACGTGTGCCACCGCATAGCGCCAGCAGCGGCTTTGCTAAGGGAACTATCATCAAGAACCCACGAGGTACGACAACCTGTCGATCGTTCCAATGGCCCGGTTCCTTCCCGCGAAAAACTGTCATGGAAATGAAAATAAGCGAAGTGAGAGTTGCTAAGCTACAACGAATACCAGAGACACAATTACCAAGGTCGTATGAGGGAAGAAGGCTACAAAGTATATGCAGCGGTAACCAGAGAAAAGTCTCATCGATGCTGTGGCAGTCTCCCGGGCACCTCATCATGGCCAGCTCCTGCGCACAGGGCGCCATCAAGGATGGGAAATGCGAGGGCCCACTCCTGTGGTGCATATTTATGGTGTAGCTCGCGCAACCGAGAAATAAGAGCAGATGTTGTGAACGGAAATATGTGTGTAACTCAGCAAGATCTCATTGCTGGAACCAAGGAGTATTTCAGTGGCGTTGATGAAGAGCTGATCAGGAAGGCACACCCAATTACGTTGGAGAAACACGAGACACAGCCCTGACATGGGCCCAGTAGTTCTTGACAATTTCTGGCAAATAGTGTAGACTACAGCTATGGATAGGCGGGTTTGGCGCCAGTGACTAGATGTGTGTCGTGCGGAGATTGTGATATCGGGGCCTTAATCAGAGCGCGGCGGAAGGAGCTCAAGGTAACCCAGAAGCAACTTGCTTGTGCCGCAGGCTGTACGTCTCAGCAGATGCAGAAGTACGAGTATGGATACTCGAAACTTTCTGTTCAGATGTTTCTCAGGATATGTTCGTCTTTGCACACTAGCCCGATCTACTTCCTCGGAAGTGTTTCATTTCTCGAAGGGGGGGGGGTTATTGACAGAGATGTGGAGGCAAGGCTTTTGAATATCGTAAGATCAATAAAAAATCTGAAGGTCAAAGCCAGGGTAGTCGAGCTTGTTGAGGCTGTTGTGTCGGGTTCTGTGGATGTCGCCGATGCCGAGTAGGAGGTGCTTACAGCAAATGCGCAGCGCCACCGTCGTCCTATTTTGTTCAATAGGCTTCTCATCCTACTCGCAGAGGCCTTGCGGGCTTCAATTTCCACTGGGCCGGGCATAAACCTTCGCCTTGTATCTTTAGTATGTCATCATAAGTAGCTATTATGATGGCGATTGAGGTGGAGAAAAGCTGTCCCTCGCCATTATGCCTAATGAGCATGACCTAAAGATTAGCTCCTCCACCTGTTTTTGGT
>JAIRZU010000073.1 GCA_031267075.1 Holosporales bacterium | reverse complement strand
GTCATCGCGTCGACTATCAGGGCATTCGACACCATCCCAGTTAGGAAGGTCGCACAGCAGACGGAACAGCATAACGAGTACAGCATGATCATGTACCTTCCAATATCCTGCTCCGACGTTCCAGCTACGTTGCGGGATACATACTGTGCGATAGCTGTGGAGAGTGGTAATCCAACGCTTGCGGTACGTGCGGTACTGCTAGGCATCGCCGGCGTCATCAGGAGCTCGGTTAAGATCATACTGTATGACAGCCCCGTCAGATTCTTCCCAAACCACTTCATGAACAGGTATGCGATCCTCATTCCAAGAGATGAGTTCGTAATCACTTTCGAGAGTGAGAGGATACAAAATAGCAGCCATGGCACCGTGTTGGCAAACCCGCTGAAACTGGAGTTCAAGTCTGCTGCTGAGGTTAGGTTTAAAGAAATGATCCCTACAAATAAGATCGTCAGCGCGTCGCACACCTCCAGCATAATGCTAGCCATCGTAGCGACAAATATAATGGCTGCATGATACCCGGCAGGGCTAAGCTCAGGTGACGGCTCTACAAATATCCAAGTAGCCGCAGCGAGGCAAAGTAGCACTAAGGCGTGAGCCCACTTAACACGAGAATCCCTGAGCGCTTCCCTCACGAACCTTGCCACAGCATACATAAAAAATAGACCAAATTACGAGAGCAGCTCCGGAACGATGATAACGTAGGCCATTGAAAAAGCAACCAATTTTGTCTTCCGGTTGTGTGGGCTCACCTGTCTCAGCACTCCCATCCCGGAGAACGACACCGTGAGAGTAGGCGTCGTCCTCATCCTCTGGTTAGAAAGGAGTACTGTTCCGTGCCACTCTATTTCTGGGGGTTAGTGGTAGCATAGGTATACGGAAAGGAGGGACTTCCCATTTCGATTTCGTACATTATCTTGCGCACAATAGCGTCGTGCTCAACTGTGGTGTCGTAGTTCTCTGAGGATTCGTAGATGGTAATGTCGTAGGGTGGTAGTTCCGATGGGGCGTATTTTGTCCCGAGGGTCTGCGCTTCCTCTAGGCTAGCTGCTGCTCTTATAACTATAGCTGCGGTGCTCTTCGTTCTTGTACTGGTTTCGGTGGTTTCACGAAAGATACCGGCGAACGCTACCAGGTCTGTAGGATTTGTTGTGATCCTCGTTGGAGTTATCACGGTGGTGTTCCCATGGCCGTTCACTGAGGTATGGAATAGTTCTATCTCGCCCACTCTGAGTGTTGCAACAACAAGAGGGTAGGTTGCTGCCTGGCCCTGGATGTGGGCGCTTGCATCAACAGTTCCGATTGGCCATGCTCTATCCAGGACCATTGTTCGTATTAAGCAGGCCCACGCATCCATTAGCTCAGGTGGTATTTGCCCTTGGCTTGTTGTTTGTTTCATGATCGGGTCAAGTGCCAAACGTTGCATTGACCATGGTCCTGTCAGCAGTTCATTTGTTGTGGCTTCGAGTCGGCTCAGCCTGGTCTGCATTTGGCTTAGTACCTGGAATATGCTACTCGGTACTACTTCTGCAGGTCTCTCTAGAACTCCCTCACTTCCGTACACCTCTGCCATTCCTGCAACACACAGTGCTACCGTTAAACCTACCAATTTGCTTTTCATGTTTTCCTCCCCTTAGAGGATATAAGATTCTATAAGTAGGTTAGCATGAGAAAGGTTAAAAAATAGTTAACGGATGAGATTATTTTTTGAGTGAGAGACTTGTTTCATATGTCAGGCATCCCTGCCTCTCTCCCAGTGCCAGGACCTCTCAATAATTCTGTTTGAGGGAGGAGGGGATGTGATATAATTTCAAGCGAGTTAATTCTAACATACTAATTTCCTGAGATGGCGGATAGAGAGAATGAGGCAGCTGACGGTGACACTGTAATCACGGAAAATGATGAGTTAGCTGAGAAGGTTGCAGCCTTAGAAGATAAGTTGCTCAGAGCCATAGCTGAATCGCAGAACCTTCAGAAGAGAGCCGAAAAGGAAAGGTCAGATATACTGAAGTACGGGATCGCTGCGTTTGCCAAGGATGTCATATCAATAAGAGATAATCTTCTGAGGGCCATCGAGAACTGCCCACCTGAAGAAAGCCTCATAGTCGATGGAATCAAACTAACGCTAGCCGAGATGGATAAGATCCTCACTAGACATTGTATCACAATGATAGAGTCTGCAGGCAAGATATTTGATCCACATCTTCACCAGGCGATAGCTGAAGTTGAGGATAGTGATGCCGCTCCTGGAACCATTACGAAAGTGATGCAAGAAGGATTTATGATCGAAGACAGATTGCTTAGGCCTGCCCTGGTTTGCGTTGCCAAAAAGTGAAACTGCGACTCTATAATACCCTCTCAAGAAAGGTCGAGATTTTCGAACCTATCGATCCAAACAATGTCAGGATGTACGTGTGCGGCCCAACTGTATATGACAGGGCGCACCTCGGGAATGCCAGGCCAGCTGTGGTGTTCGATACCCTGTACAGGGTACTCCACCTACTACACACGAATGTAACGTACGTCAGAAACATCACGGACATCGACGATAAAATATATGATGCAGCGATTAGGAATGGGCGTACCGTAAATGAGTTGACAGAGCAAACGGCGAAGTGGTACCATGATGATATCGCCAGCCTCAACGTTCTGCCAGTGAGTGTAGAACCAAGGGCGACTGAGCACATCAAAGACATAATTGAATTTATAGGTGAGTTGGTTGCTGGCGGTAGTGCGTACGTTTCCGATGGCCATGTCTACTTCGATGTCAACTCGTTTGGGTCGTACGGTGCATTATCGAATAAGAACGTTGGGGAGCTAATACGTGGAGCTAGGGTAGATGTTTCGGAGTCCAAGAGGAATCCTCTAGATTTCGTGCTATGGAAGCCCATCGACGAGAGGTTCAATCTCGGATGGGAAAGTCCCTGGGGAGTCGGCCGGCCAGGCTGGCACATCGAGTGTTCAGCTATGTCGAGAAAGTATCTAGGAGATCACTTCGACATTCACGGTGGAGGAATCGATCTCGTATTCCCACACCATGAGAATGAGATAGCTCAGTCATGTGCTCTAAGCAAACGAAACGTGATGGCAAACTACTGGATCCACAATGGCCACCTGAATATCAATGGCGAGAAGATGTCCAAGTCATCTGGGAATTTTTTCACGGTCCACGACCTCCTACAGAAATACGATGGTGAGGTTATTAGGATGGCACTCCTGATGACTCACTACTCAGCCCCACAAAACTTCAGCTACGATATCCTAGAGCAAGCCAAAAACATTCTTGATCATTGGTACTCCTCTGTTCGAGCAGCACCGGAAAATCAAGCAGCTGGGCTTGTGGAGGGTTTGGTTCCAGAGGTCTTGGAGGCTCTGTTGAACGATCTCAACACCCCACTTGCGATAACGATTTTAAGTGGGATAAAAGATAAGTGTGATGGTCGGTTTGTATCGACTTGCCGGAGGCTGCTGGGCATAATGATGAAGCACCCGGATGAGTGGTTCTGTGATGTTACAGCAGAGCAGAAAGCCTGGATTAATTCGAAGATCTCAGAAAGGGCTTGGGCAAAGAAAGCCGGTGATTATGCGAAAGCCGATGAAATAAGAAATGAACTTTTAGAAAGGGGAATTGTAATTGAAGATACGAAAGACGGATCAATCTGGAAAACCAAGAACTAAGGACCTTTGCCTTCTCATCGCATCATTTTTCGGGATTGGTCTAATTTCAAGGAAGATGCCTGGAACGGTTGGCTCCTTAGCCGCCACGGTGATAGTCCTACTTTCACCTAAATTTGTGACACTAATGCTGGTGCTCTCAGCCGTCACATTTCTTGTAGGCACAATCGCATGCATTAGACTTCTTTCCAAACCTCCAGAATCAGAAGTTCGTGTAAGATATGATAGCGATAGTAGGGATCCTGGGTATGTTGTGATCGATGAGGTATGTGGGGTGTTTCTGGGGAGCTCAATCATATTCTCATATGGGCTAACCTCCACCTGGGCGATCATCATTAATTTCCTGCTGTTCAGATTTTTTGACATTGTAAAGCCTTGTCCGATTCGGAATGTTGAGGCGCATCTAAAAAGGTTCGATAAGACGGCTGGGTTTGGTATAATGCTCGATGATGTTCTCGCTGCCATCATAGCGTCTAGTTTACAAGTACTTTGGAGTATCTTATGGGGAAAATAAAGCTGTTAAGCGAAGAGATAATTAATCAGATAGCCGCAGGGGAGATCGTTGAGAGACCAGCCGCTGCACTGAAGGAGATCGTTGAAAACTCGATCGATGCGGGAGCTAAGAATGTTGATGTTTTTCTGAAGAACGGTGGTATGGGGAAGATCGTTGTTGAGGATGATGGGATTGGGTTATCAGAGGATGATATCAAGATGGCCATCAAGAGACATGCCACCTCTAAGCTTACCTCAGACAACCTGTTCGATATTAGGAGCTATGGGTTCAGAGGCGAGGCAATTCCCTCGATAGCGTCTGTCAGCAGGTTTTCAATAGAATCACATAATCACGGAATTTCTGTGGATTTTTCTGAGGAGTCTAGTATCTACCCATCGGCCACTACTCATGGTACGAAGGTCACGATAGAGGATTTGTTCAGCAAGCTCCCTGCTAGATTAAAATTCTTAAGGTCAAGCGGAACTGAGCTGACACACTGCCTCAGCGTCATCGAGAACTTCGCACTGATAAGTGAGAGTGTGAACTTCACGGTACGATCAGACAGCGGAACTCTCATGACGTTCAAAGACGACTCCATCGATGATAGAGTATCGAAGATCTTCGGGGAGGAGTTGTTCAAGAGAGCCGTCTACTTTGCGGAGGAGGATAAAGCCATATCAGTCAAGGGCTACCTCTTCCATCCAATCGACAGCAGACACTCCCAAAGCTACCAGAAGATTTTCGTGAATGGCAGAGTCGTTAAAGACAGAGTGGTAGCGGCGGCGATAAGGAATGCATATAGAGAGCTCATCCCAGGAGGGCGCTTTGCCATAGCCGTCGTATTCATTACAATCGATCCATTCCATGTCGACGTCAATGTTTCCCCGACTAAGTCTGAGGTTCGGTTCAGAGATTGTGGGTATGTGCAGAAGATGCTTACGGCTGCGATATCAAGGAACCTCGCCAAGTTTGATAGAATCGCAGCAGAGATTAGAATTCCGATAGCCTCGGAAGCTGCTGTACCGAAGCGGGCATCATACCAGAGATCACTAGAAGCATCGTATGTCATGGAGGGGACGACTGGACTACAGATCAGCCATAACATATTACCTCCTGCAGAGTACGAAGAGCCGGAGCTCCCAGAGATAAAGAGTGAGCCGTGCTTCTTTGGTACACCGGTGGTTCAGCTTTTCGACTCCTACATAGTTACTGTGGTTGATGATGGAGTCTTCGTTATAGATCAGCATGCCGTCCATGAGAAGATCACCCAGCATAAAATGATGCAGAGCATAAGCGTCCAAAACAAGCGCTTCATATCTAGGAGTGAGGTGCTGCAGCTTTCAGGCAAACAGCTGAGCATCGCGCAGTCCATGATAGATCACATAAACTCATGTGGGTTCTCTGCTGAGATCGTACAGAGCTCCATTATTATTTCAGCAATCCCGCAGATAGTCAACATAGCTGAGGCAATCGGCTTCATAGAGGATCTCCTCGAGAGTAATGAGTTTGCTGCTGACGTGAATATCGTAGACATCATGAAGCGCAGGATAGCCGACATCGCCTGCCATAATAGTATTAGGTTTGGGAGACGGTTATCGATCGATGAGATGATCGAGATTACGAGGCAGATGGAGGAAACCCCAGCCATCCACCAGTGTAATCACCACAGACCCAGCTTCATTAAAATCACAAAGTCTCAGCTGGAGAAGATGTTTGAGAGAGGGTAGGATACGGGATCATTGTGGTTGGGTTATGGGAGGCCTGGTGTAGGGTCCGGTTACGGTGCGGCAGTGTACGTGACGTACGTTATGGTTAGGTACCCGGTTGGTTCTTGGCTGGCGATGTTGGCTAGCATTGTGGCTTGCTCCCTCTGCATGAGGTTGGCTTGGTTTTTCGCGCTGTCCCTTCGGGGATCCTGCTTTGCGTGCTGTTCGATGTACCAGAGTATGCCCCCTTGGGAGGGGGGGGTAGTTGCGATGCCACCTTCACCAGTATGCGTGACCAGGGTCATGAAGTGTCGTATTGGATGCCCTTGCTCATTCCTTCCGATGGCGGTTATTGCAGCGTCTAGCGCTTGCCCCGCGTTCACAGGGGTGGTACTACCTTCGTAGTATGTGACTGTGCCATTAGTAACGGCTGCATGCAGTTCGAGGTGTGTGCGAGTTGGTACTGCGTAGTGCATCCAGCCCTCAATGCAGCCGTCCGTGGAGGTGTCGAGCACGATGTGTACGTAACTGGCCGTGCCGGATGTGTCTGTTCCTGCTATTCCCCAGGTCCATGGACCGGCGGGCATGCTCACTGCTGGGGCGTTCATCTGTGCTAGCAGGACGTTCTCATGTACAGCCCGTATGAGGCTCGCCCACTCGGCTAGGAGTGGAGCTGTGTTTACCTGGTCGTTGGTTCGTTCAATGGCCTTCATCTTAATAGCCATGGTGAGTAGGCTGCCGATCTGTTTGTACAGTCCCGTTGCTGGTACCATCTCTTGCTCACCTTCTGAGGAATCTCCATCCCCTGGATCTGCTGCTGGTTCTTCTACTATTGCTGGGTGTTCATCGACACCTATCTTGTCGTCGAGCATGGCGCTTATGGCCTCAGTTAGATCGTCTGTTGGGGCTGGGATACTAGGTCCCCCACTACCAAGTGCTGTTGTTATGTCATCCAGTGTACTTTGGAGTATGCTTATATTCGTAGCGCAGGTTGCTATCGTCTTGCTCAGGCCTGCGATACTGCTTTTAATCTGGGTGAGTCCCTCAAACACCGTACTCACTCTTGGTGGCACTGGTACCACTTCTACGGGATCATCCCCTCCAGTTCTCTCAACTAAAGGACTCTCTCTCTCTCTCTAGAACTCCGCGGCTTCCACCACTTCCATACACCTCTGTCATGCCTGTAACACATAGTGCTACCGTTAACGTTATCAACTTGCTTTTCATGTTTTTCCTCCCCTTAGAGGATATAAGATTCTATAAGTAGGCTAGCATGAGAAGGGTTAAAATTTAGTTAACGGATGAAATTATTTTTGCAGGGGTGGAAGATATTTTCTCGGTAAGCATGTAGCAGGATCACCTCGTATGCTCATGGTACATATGCGTTGTCCCGGGATGCAAATTATTTTTACGCCCATGTGCAAAAAACTTTCATCCGTTAACTATTTTTTAACCCTTCACATGCTAACCTACTTATAGAATCTTTATCCTCAAGGGGAGGAAAACATGAAAAGCAAACTTGTAACGTTAACCCTAACGCTAGGACTAATAGCCTGTGAGGCCTGGAGTTCTAGAGAGAGAGAGAGAGAGAGAGGATGAAACTCCTGTAGTTAGCAGAGCAGTACCTCAGGTAGGCACGGTGTTTGGAAGGCTGGAAGCACTCGAGGGGTTGGTTGGACATCCACCCACAGATAATAATCCAGCAACTGGACTATATAAATACATGCTGGAGCAGGCGATAGCCAGTGATGCTATATATGCTGTCACGATAGCCTCAGCGAAACTCAGCTCTAACACCGCGTATCTGGCGTATACCCCATTCGTAGCAAATATCCAGCGAGCGTTGTATACCGCACTATGCAGGACATTAAGGACCATCCATGACAGGTGGACCACGATACTGCCGTACGCCGGTGATAACGCTTACGTCGAGCAAGGACTCGCTAGAAGCGTGGCCCGAGGATTAGCCGCAAACAACCCTATTGCAATCACGCGGAGAACCGTGATACATGTGAGCAACGGGGGACAGACTCCGAACTGGTGCTACCTCGAAGAGGACCCCCAAGGAGGAACAACCTATAAGTTCGTATGTGGGGCACAGGGACACATAGCCGGACAGAAAGCAGTGCGCAAGTATACCAAAGCTGTGAATGCACTATGGAACAGTTCAGACATTGGCCCAAGCGGGGTACTTCTGATGGGATATATGTACACATGGCCTGATGTAGCACCCGATAGGGTTGATGTGAAAGAAGCACCCGACATCGTAGAGCGACACGAACCTATGAATATCCCAGAACCCACACCAGTCGAGCTCTACCTCAACAGCCTCAGAACGGTACCTACCAACAAGGAGTTCGTGGATGCAGTTAAGAATATCCTAACGACCCCAGAGGATGGCGGGATGGATGAAGTAGTGCAAGATGAAGAGGATGTAGAGGATGAAGAGCACAGAGCATACATCGAGTGGCAATGGCCATACGGCAGCAGCTCATCCCACGGAAATGGGTTCTAACCCTTCAGCCCCCTCTCTTAGCAGACCACTCGAACGGCCTCCTCACTGGAGGTCGTTTCGGTGGGGAGGGATGCCAACTACCTCGCAGGCTCCTTATCGATGACGACGAAGCAGTCGGTGCCGTTTGTGTATAGGAAGCCTTTGATGATGTCCACTGCGAAGTGCTCATCTGCCTCTGTCATGTATGAGACATTTCCTGATATCTTCGTCAGGTACGGTTTGTGCTGCGGGAGGATTGTAACCGGACCGCCATCTGTTATGGCATTAACCTCAACTGCGGCCCCGTCAAAGACCTTCTCCTCATTGCAGATTAGAACTAAATTCATCTAGGCTACTCCTTTAAAAATCAGGATTGGAATACTCGGCCGACGGTGGGATCTGCGGCAGGTTATCACTCAAAATCCCCCTAAACCCGATTCTTGATTTTATCCTGGCATACCACCCTCTTGCAATATCATACTTGTCCCATGTGATGATGCCCAAGTAATCTAGCACTGAGATGAAGGAGGCAGCATGGATGTCCGCGATGGAGAAGTCCCTACCGGCAAGCCAGTTCCTCCTGTCGATGAGCCACGAAACGTAATCCATATGGTGTGTTAATTTTGAGCATGCTAGCCTTACGCTAGCCGGATCCGGAGTCCTGTTCATATCATTCACAAACCTCTTCAAAATCTTCTCCCTGATGAGTGGGAAGTACACCTCCTTGTAGAATATGAAATCGAACCAATCGGCGAGTTTACGGGCTTCAGCCTTCTGAGCATAATCACGGCCAATTAATTCAATTTCAGGATACGCCTCATTTACGTACTCGCGAATGGCGGAGCTCCCACACACCGAAGCCCCATTGATATCGACCAAAACCGGTAATGTCCCAAATAAGTTCTGATCTAGGACATCATCTGAAGGAGCCCACGGATTCTCATACACGAGGGCATAATCCAAATGTTTCTCCGAAAGCAAAAATCTAGCTGCCCTCGAGAAGCCGCACAGAGGGTAGTGGTACAACTGTCTCATCAGATTTGCTGCCCTATATCTGCGTTATATCCTGCTGCTTGCTCTGAAGCATCACTTCGACCTTCTTTGAAAATCCGTTGGTTAATTCTTGGACTCCGTCAGACAGCCTCTTCATTTCATCCTCTCCGATCTCATCGTTTTTCTCCAGTGCCTTCACAAAGTCCATAGCATCCCTACGTATGTTCCTAATTGCTACTTTCGCATCCTCCGAGTATTTCCCGGCGAGCTTAGAAAGCTCCTGCCTTCTCTCAGATGAAAGAGGTGGTATTGGAACCTTTACGAGCTGGCCATCTATAACTGGGTTTAGGTTGGCACCACAGTCTCTCAGCGCCTTCTCAACAACCTTAACTAGATCCTTATCCCATACGTTAACAGTCAGCATCCTGGGATCGGGAGCAGATACAGTCCCAACCTGATTCATGGGTAATAGCGAGCCGTATGCTTCGATCTTAATCGGTTCAAGCAACGCTGGGTCGGCGCGTCCAGCTCTTATCCCAGCTAACTCCTTCGCATACACCTCAAGCGATGACTCCATCTTGCGCTTGTATGGTTCAAGCCTAGCATCCATGCTACTCATATTACTCGCTTTCTCTAGATCAGTTCATAATGTACGTGAGTGTATCACACACAATGTGCACGACCAACAGGATCTTCAGTAGAGCACATTTCTTAGCTCACGCATATGTCTATGGTAAGGTAGGATAGTGGTTTGGTGCAAATTATTTTTACGCCCATGTGCAAAAATAATCTCTTCCGTTAACTATTTTTTAACCTTTCACATGATAGCCTACCTACAGAAATCTTTATCCTCAAGTGGAGGAAAACATGAAAAGCAAACTGTTAACGTTAACCGTAGCACTAGGACTCATTGCCTGTGAGGCCTGGAGTTCTAGAGAGATGGATACAGATGATGATACCCGGGAAGCAATGATCGAGAATGAGTCTCATCTCCGCACGTGCATGGAGTTCGAGAGAAATGAAGGGAATGCCGTGAACAGTCATCAAGAACGATCCATGCTGTTCGGCGAATCAGCTGCTGTGACAATATACCGTGGGGCCAAATGCGTAAGCGGACAAGTGGATATAGTGGCCCTAACCAGCTGCATAGATGGGGAGGAGGATGAGACCGTACAATACCAGGTCTTCACATACGCGCCAACAAGCGTCGCTGATGCATGGTCATACATGATATGCATAGATGGGAGCATCAGGACCTATGAATTTGTCAAGGGGACGCTCGAATACAAAACTGGTACGGAAGCGCAAGATCGATTCCTAGAGCAGCACAAGCTAATGCGGAACTACTATACTGCAACCATGACCGGCGTCTTTGCGGCCGGAGAGACGACGATCGCGGCTGCCCAAGCCAGCGAATACATCATGGAATACGAGCACCTAAAAACCAACACAGCAGCTCCCTATCCCACACGTATGCTGATGGATATAGCGACGGCTCGCCCAGGTCACGAACACCCTCCGTACTGGGTAAACGCGCTGGTCTGCCTATGGAACATAGCGAAGAACTAGCTAATACCCACCCCCTTGGGCAGTTGGTGGCGGAACCATGTGATTTGTCTCTTGGCATAATGTCGTGAGTTTAGCGTAGCTGCCTCCTTCATCTGCTGGAGTGAGATATCACCATCCAAGTACGCCACTATCTCCCTTGCACCTATCACGTTAAAAACCGGGTACTTCTTGAAGATGGCATCTCTCTGCTGGCGCTCATATTCTACGACCTCCAACAATCGTTTGACTTCCTCAACAGCGCCCATCTCGAGCATCTTCTCGAATCTGCGATCGATGCGCTCATACAGTACCTCCCTCTCGCAGCTGAGCACCTCACACTCGTACTGCACGTTCTCCAGGAATGTCTTCTTTTGGAGGCTTCTAAATTCCAGTACGGATTGCCCGGTTTCGAGGAAGACTTCGTAGGCACGAATAACCTGGTGATGACGCTGCCTTGGGATTACCTCTATCAGCCTCGCATCAGATTTGTACAACTCTGAGCATAGTTCATTGTAGTCCATATTTGCAACCTGCTCTCTCACATTTTTGCTTACGGTTGGAAGTGGCGCTATCCCGTCGATTAGCACATTAACATAGAGCCCGGTACCTCCAACAATGATCGGCACCTTCCCTTTGTGCAATAGACTTCCAACCAAACCTCCAGAATCAGTTTCTTGCTGCGTCGAGCCGGTGCTCGAATGCTCATGTACGCCTGAGTACACTCCGCTTCTGCGCTCCGTGTCTCCTAGCAATAATCCTGATTCTGGAGGTTTTGATGCGAAGTCTAATGTTGTTTCGATTTCCCTGGCTGCAAGTGCAGCCCATGCGACGGCCGAGGATTCGTGGTAGTACTCCAGAACTCCAAACAGCTTATGGGGGACGGTCTGCATGTCGCTATCAGAAGGAAACGCCGTCAGAATCTTGAGGCAATTGTACATTTGCATGCGATCGCAGTTGATGATTTCACCACCGATTTTGCTAGCGACTTCGAGGGCGCGTGCAGTCTTACCAGAGGCGGTTGGCCCCAGTATCAGTAGCACCTTTCTCATATGTGCAGTTTGCTGATGTTCGGGTTTGCCTCGACAAGCTTCCTGATCTTCTCGTTTGATACGTGGGTGTATATCTGTGTCGTTGAGATGTCCTTATGGCCCAGCAATTTCTGAATGCTCAGGAGGTCGGCGCCATGCAGGAGGAGGTGAGTTGCAAAGGCATGCCTAATTACATGAGGTGAGACTTTAGTAACGGGAATCCCAACGTCAGCTGCCAGTTTCTTCAGGAGCTTTGCAAAGCCCTGACGCGTAAGGTGACCATGCTTAGAAGGTGACGGGAAAAGGTACTTGGTCGTGCGGTGCGTTACATCAACTAACTTAGTGTACGACTCTACTGCCTCAATTGCAAGATGGTTAAGATGGACGATCCTCTCTCTATCTCCCTTCCCGCGAATCAACAGGGCTACCCTCCCGCTTTCCTGACAGCGTATTATGGAGTCCTTAGTGAGGGTGACGAGCTCCGATACTCTGAGGCCGGCTCCGTATAGTATGTGAAGCATTGCATTCAGCCGCAGGTCCTCATTCTTTTCGAAGTAGCCTAGTAGCAGCTCAACCTCTTCCTCCGATAGCACCTTTGGTAGCGGCTTCCCGACGGCACGCATCTTGATGTCAATAGTCGGGTTTTGCTGGATATCCTTCTCATCATAGAGGAACGAGAAGAACTGCCTAAGCGCCGCGATACTCCTCATAATTGAGCTCGGCCTCCTCCCCTCTGCCTTAAGAACCCCTACATAATTCTCGATATCAGTTTTGGTAGCCTCAAGGATCTCCTGCTTGAATTTACAAAACGCCAGTATGTCAGACTTGTAGGCCGCTAAGCTACGTAGAGATAATCCTCGCTCGGCAAGCAACATCTCTTGGAAGCGCTCGATTAGCCTGACGACTTCTGAAGGTTTTGAAAGAGATCTATTAGGAGGGGCCATCCGTCACCTACTTGTACGCCCTGTTCATCCACACATTCAAGAACTTATTCATTGGCTCCCTTCTGCTGACGATTTCTCTGTAGGCTGCTGCCTGCTCAGATCTGAGTGCGGCAAGGAACGCTTCGTTGCTTGGGACATTATTGGCAAATCTCACTAGGGTATCCCAATCTTCAACTCCATCAAGCAGATGAGGATCTCGGTATGCCGACCTCAAGGCTCTCTGCGCAATCTCGTAAGCCCGCTCAGGCCCGAAATTAACCGCTATATCCAGGAGCTTCGAAGCCACCTCATAATTACGCACGCAGTCCAGCTTTGTCTTAAGCCAGAAGTCTTTGTAGTAGATACCCTTCGCCTGGTCAAGGGTCAGGTTTTTGATGTCGATATCAGGGTACGATCTTTTTGAAATCCCATACTTCGTCTCCCCACCTCTATCCACTGGATCATTGACATACCCACCTTCAACCACAATCAGCCTTGAGAATGAATAATCGAACTTCCTGCCGAATCTTGAGGAGGAGCAAGCCGCGAGGAATACACACAACATGGCGGCAAGCGTACGCCTAGTACACATACTAGATGATATCCCTTACGTAACCTTTCTGATGATCCGATTGTACACTTTCTCGAACAAGATAGCAAACATGCCATGTCCGAAAACATTGGCCGATGTGGCGATGGGGTCGAATAGGACGTACACAGCTACCACAGCTGTAAGCATCGGTGCCGAGAATCCAAATACGTTTTCAAAGATTGGTAGGAATACGAGGGCGCTTCCCCCTGGAATTCCAGCCGCCGCGAATTTAGCAACGACACCATATAACGTAAAGATCAGATACTGATCAACTGTTGGCAGTGCCTGGCCGAACGAGACTATCAATGCGAGTCCTATGATTGGGATGGCGAAGCAGTCTCCAAGCAGGTGCATATTCGCCGTTGCAGGTACTACGAATTTGGCGATAGCAGGATTGTCTAGGTTCTTTTCGCTGCCCTCGATTGTTGTTGGAATAGCCGCTGCACTCGACATACAGAACAACCCTATCAGCACGCCTGGAAGTAAGTTTCTGAATTTGATAAGTGCGGAGCGCAGGCTCCTGCGGGATAGGATGAACATGACGAAGAACATGTATCCGTACGCCAATGCTCCCACTAATCCCAATAAGATTGCGTACTCCCTTATCATTAATCCGAGGGTCCCCTCATGCTGCATCTTGATGATGAACCCTAATACAAACAGCGGCAGCACCGGGCAAATCATTCTCTTCAGTACGAAGTTTGCTATGACGTTGAGTTTCGTCTTAGCCATGTCTATGAAGGCGGACTTTGTGAAGTTGCCTATGAAGCCTGTGATCACCCCAGCTAACAGTGCTATGTCGTTCTTAATTATGGGGGTGATGCCGATCTGCCACGCCGGGATAATCGCATCACTCACATCGAAATTCGAAACCGTCACAATCCCAGTTTTTAGGATTGGAACCGCCACTACATATGATATCCAAAACCCCGAGAAGTTGGAGATGCATACGAGAGGTACCAGTATCAGCACCATCTTAACGGACTCATTTTTCAAACTCATGAGCCCGTACAATACGAAGGAAAAAATTAGGAATGGTAGAACGAAAACAATGATTCCCTTTAGCAGCAAACTCACTGCTAAGAGGTGGGCTTTGGTGGAGATATCTATGTAGTCTCCAAAGCACCCGACACCGACAAGCATGACTAAAATGATAGCCGGCAGACTAACTAGTTTTTTTAACATCCGATAACATCAAGCCCCTCCAACAATCACATTGTACCAAAGTTCAGCCTCTCTCCCACAACAAAAAATAATTTCATCCGTTAACTATTTTTTAACCCTTCCCACTGTATCATATATCTAGAAGATTAACCTTTAAGGGAGGAATCCTAATGAAAAGCAAATTGGTAGGTTTAACGGTAG
>JAIRZU010000057.1 GCA_031267075.1 Holosporales bacterium | reverse complement strand
CTATGTTCGAGTTCCGCCCAGCCCCTGGAATTAAGACCTCGAGGATCATAAGCCTGAGCGACGATATAGCAAGATCGATGAAAGCGATCTCCGCTAGGATCGCGATAATACCTGGTCAGAATGCGATAGGGATAGAGCTCCCGAACAAGAACAGACATACCGTATATCTTAGTGAGCTCCTATCATCTGATGCATACAGAGGAATGACAGCAGGGATACCACTCATCCTTGGGAAGGACATCAGTGGTAACCCAATCATGGCGGATCTCGCGAAGATGCCACACCTACTGATAGCAGGAACAACAGGCTCCGGAAAGTCAGTCTCAGTCAATGCGATGATCCTATCGATCCTGTACAGATTCACACCAAGGGACTGTAAGCTCATAATGATTGACCCGAAGATGCTGGAGCTCTCAGTGTACGATGAGATACCTCATCTCCTTACGCCGGTAGTCACAGATCCTAAGAAGGCGATATTCGCACTCAAATGGGCAGTAGCAGAGATGGAGAATCGATACAGGCAGATGTCGAAGCTTGGGGTCCGCAATATCGACGGGTTCAACAAGAAGCTCGCGGAGTCAAAGGAGAATGGCGAGCTGCTGGTAAGGAAGGTTCAGACCGGGTTCGAACAGGAAACTGGCAAACCTATTTTTGAGATACAGCAGTTTGAGTTCGCGGAGATGCCGTACATCGTGGTGATCGTCGACGAGATGGCAGACCTAATGCTGGTCGCAGGGAAGGATGTTGAATCTGCAATCCAGAGGCTAGCGCAGATGGCGCGAGCTGCTGGAATTCATCTCATCATGGCTACCCAAAGGCCATCGGTAGATGTTATCACTGGTACAATCAAGGCCAACTTTCCCACGAGGGTTAGCTTCCAGGTTACGTCAAAGATTGACAGTAGGACAATCCTAGGGGAACAGGGAGCAGAGCAGCTCCTTGGACAGGGTGACATGCTGTACATGTCTGGAGCTGGGCGGATCCAGAGGGTCCACGGCCCCTTCGTTAAGGACAGCGAAGTTGAACGTATCGTCGAGTTCATCAGAAACCAAGAGGAGCCCAGCTACGTAGATATAGTGGGGGAACAATCCCAAGACGATGATCAAGATTCCGGCTTTGGAGATCAGTCAGCCAGCAGCGACGAGATGTACACCAAAGCCATAGAGGTCGTTGCAAACGACAGAAAATGCTCAATCAGTTACCTCCAGAGAAAACTGCAGATAGGCTACAATAGAGCCGCCCGCATCATAGAGGAGATGGAAGCGAAAGGACTTGTCTCAGCCCCCAACCACACTGGCAAGCGGGAGATCTTAATGTAAGATGACAGATACAGTTGCCATTGCCTCCCTGCTTAAAGAGTACGCGGTACGCAGGAGGGATGCAATAACATTATTAGCCCATAGGCTGGGCCACTCACATCATGAGCTATTTTTCAGGACGCATGTTGATATACCCAAATCCATTCGTTCGTTCGTTCACGATGAAATGAGGAGGCTAGCGTCTGGTGAGCCCATCTCCAAGATCATCCAGAGGAAGGAGTTCTACGGGATAGAGTTTAAGACGAACGAACACACCTTAGATCCACGGCCTGAGACAGAACTGATCGTTGATCTCGTTACTAGACTTCTTCTCAAGTCCACACAATCAGAATTATTGCCGGGAGACACAGAGCACAGAAGCACAGTGTACTCAGACGTACATGAGCATTCGAGCACCGGATCGACGCAGCAGGAAAGTAGGTATGGAGGGGGGGGGAGGAAGACTAGTGATGAGCACTGCAGCAATTTTGACGAGTGCCTAACAATCCTCGACCTTGGGTGTGGAACTGGCTGCATAGGTCTCTCCCTGCTGACTATGTATCCAAATGCCGTATGTAGCTTCGTGGACATTGATGCGGGTGCCCTGGCTGTAGCAGCAGAGAATGCATGTAACTTGGGTGTAGGGACTAGGTGTGAATTCATCCTGAGTGACTGGTTTACAAACGTATCTGGTACGTTCGATATCATCGTATGTAACCCACCGTACGTCTCCACGAATTTTGAACTCGACACTGCTACCTCATTCGATCCTAGCGTTGCGCTCTTTGCTGGAGAGGATGGCATGGACGCGTACGCCGCAATCCTGCCGAAGATGAAAGATTTCCTGAATTATAACGGCAAGGCATTTATCGAGGTCGGGTTCGACCAAAGCGAGAAGGTCATTAACATCGAGCATGGGCTGCACGTAATGAACATCAGCAATGATCTTAGCGGAATCCCAAGAGTGATTACCATGTGTCTATGCCCATCCTTGGCCTTATAAAATTTCAGTACCTCGCTTCACCTCGGCTATCCCCTCCTTTAGTAACGTAGATCTCTCCAGCTACCCAGTCTATGAATCCTCCAGGAGCTCGATGTGCCTCTATCATGAGTTACTTCCTGATTGTGTGGGAGGAGAACAAATACACGAGTGGAGTCCATTATCAAAATTCATAGTGTTCGCAGCAAACAATGCGCTGTGGCGTATATGCAACACTTCTGTAAAATCATTCAAAAATTCCAGGGGATCACTGTGATTCTTCTTTGAGGGCAAGAATGAAGTTTGATAGACTGATCGCATGTATGGTTGGTCTTTTGTTTTTTAGAAGGATGGATGAATTATGAACAGAAAGATTTTGCTAGGTTCTATCGCATGTGTTTCAGTGCTGCTAGCAGCCTGTAGCTGCACTTGCCCGGTGGACGAAGCTGCTAACATCGAAGCTGGAACAGCTGCTGACTTTGCGGCAAATGTTCGAGACAAGGTGTACTTCAATTTCGATGACTCGAAGCTATCACCAGATGCAGAGAAGATTGTCGCGCAGCAGGCTGAGTGGCTTAAGACGCACAGTGCTGTAGCCGTAACGATAGAGGGTCATGCTGACAGCAGAGGTACCGAGGACTACAACAAGGCTCTTGCGCTGAGGCGCGCCAACGCGGTGAGGGACGCTCTCGTAAGGCTCGGCGTAACTGCTGACAGAATCACAGTTGTGTCATACGGTAAGGAGAGGCCGTTCAGCCAGGGTACGACCGAGAAGGATTACGCCCTGAACCGTCGTACGGCTACTGTCGTAGCAGGAGGTTAGTTCTAGCGAAGGTCAACCGCATAGCTCAGAGGGGCTCTGTCCTCTCTGGGCCCTTTTTCGTTGTTGGTATTCTTCGCTGTGTAGCTGTGGAGTAGGTAGCTGTGCGTATTAACCTTTCCGGTCCGTTGAGTCTGATGGGCTTGAGTTATTGGCTGGTGTTCTCTGTAGTCTTGGGGTATTTCGTATATCACACAGTTGGAGGCGAAAATGGGTTGCGGTCATATTTTCGTATGAAGGATCTCGTGGTCGTCAAGGCGGAGGAGCTTGAGCTCCTACAGGATAGGTGCAGTACCCTCTCTCGGAACGTCGGCCTGCTGTCCAGCGGATCTCTGGACCTCGATCTTTTAGAAGAGAGGTGCATGGTTGTCTTAAACTATTGTTACCCAGGAGATGTCGTTGTTCGCTAGGTAGCTTTCGTGCTACACTCCGCAGGGTATTTTCCAAATCCGAAATGAGCAGCAATGTCGAAATGTGGGAATCGCCTGGCGAGGCGTGCGGCAGTGCAGTTCATGTATCAGGTAGATATGCTTGGCGAGAATGATCCTGGGCAGCTGGATAGATTCATCACGCACTACATTGATGGAGTTGAAGAGTTTGCGGAGATGAGTGTGCCACTCTTCAGGAAGCTCGTTATGAACTTCGCTGAGTCACTCGATGCAGCCGAGATCATCAGATCTAATCTTACAGAGGGGAAAGACAT
>JAIRZU010000049.1 GCA_031267075.1 Holosporales bacterium | reverse complement strand
GGATAAGAGGGGTAGGAGGATTTATGTTTTCTGTGGATGTAGATATCGCTTGCATTTCGTGGGGATGTTTCGTGGTGGCTCTCCATAAGTTCTGATTCTGAAGGTTACGAATGGGATTTAAAGTTTGTTTGTTTAAGCTAGACATGCTATGTCTCCTTTCTAAAAATGTTAATTGATCTGTTTTTGATGATTAAGAGGTAGCCTGGGTAGGCACCTCATATGTCCATGGTACACGTGTATGTTTATGGGATGCAAATTATTTTTACGCCCATGTGCAAAAAAACTTTTCTCCGTTAACTATTTTTAACCCTTCACATGCTAACCTACTTATAGAATCTTTGTCCTCAAGGGGAGGAAACACATGAAAAGCAAATTGGTAGGTTTAACGGTAGCACTATGTGTTACAGGAATAGCAGAGGTGTATGGAAGCCGCGGAGTTCTAGAGAGAGAGAGAGAGTCCTGTAGGTGAGAGAGGGGGAGAGGTAGTTCCAGTTGGAGGTACTGGGATATACCATGAGGTCGCACGGAACAGAGAAGAGATAACCCAACTCAAAGCAAGGCTCACACAAATTGAGGAGCTCCTCGGCCACCCAGCGATACAAGCAAGTGGTCAGGGAGACAAGGCAGTGAAAGCCCAAGCACCTACAGGACTATTCCTATTCACTCATCAGCAGTGGCTGATTCATGGAGCAATGCAGCTTATGCATGAACTACGTAACAACATCATATCGCAACCATGGTGCATAAAGAATGCTATAGAACGGATAGTTCAGCAACAACTGGCGGAGACTGACGGCACTACCGACATACTCTCAATCCGAAGTGAGTGGCGATGGAAGGCAACCAGAATACCTTCATACACACCTAGCTGCCACCATGTTTACGCTGTTGCAACCAAGCAACCACTACTGTGCGCAGCAACTATGGGATGCGGAAGCGCAGCTAGTGACTACGCCTATCTCCTTGGTTACGATGACACAACTGGACAACTCAGCACAACACCTAACATCAGCGCCACGCCGCCCAACCAAGCCAGTATACCAGAGCTAACACACCCGTCCTACGACCCCATAACCGAGGAACTGGTACGACTTGCAGTAGACGAACTCACCTACGCGAACTGCGACTCAGGCGTGACACTCGCCCAAGACAGCACCATCCAGGATGAAGCCCTGATAGCAGGCATGGAATACGGAAAACTCGCGAATACGATGAAGCATAAGCTGAGCGTGAAAAACAAAGTGCGAATCCTTGTACACCAAGCAAATGCTGCATACTCCTATCCGTGGGCCTACATCATATACCGACGATCACCACCAGCAGCTTCAACCGAAACCCCTGCGTAATTGTAAAATTATGCAGGGCGGCCGCACCCAATTGCGATTTGTATCTGCATTTCTATTTGCCACAGCAGGTTTCCTACTTGGGCGCGTAGGTTGGTGGTCAATTGGTCCTTTGTCCTTATCAATTGGTCCTTTGTCCTTAATTGTTGCTCGAGCAATCCTATCTTATCCTGCATCGCTGCTTGATTACGGAGCAATTGTTCATTTTGGCTGGTGAGGCTTGCAATTATCGTATCACGATCATCAACTACGAGTTCGCTCCGTGCTTCATCTGCTACCACTGGAGAAACTCCATTATCATGGTCCGGTTCCATGGTATACGCTGCAGTGTTCATCAGCATCATGGCTACAACCATCTTTAAGTATTTTCTCACTTCTTCTCAGTCATTGGTTTCCAAACCCGCAGCATATGGTACTACGGGACGGAGGATGGAATCAAGCGTCACGTCAAAAAAACATTAACAGGCTTACCGACACTCAGCTAGCTGCCTGGGTACTTGCTTTCATATAAATTGGGATTCCGATGGCGCTGAACACAGCGATCATCACGATGCATGATACCATATCCTGAACCATAGCGAACAGACAAAATACCAAGGCAAACACAGACAGCGCGTATCTCTTGTATCTCCGATGCTTCTCGTGATACCACTGCCTGATGAACTTCATGTGGGCGAGGCAGCACACAAGGTAGATACACATGAACACACTACACATACGCGATATCAGCTTATCAAATCCATTCTGCTCAAGCCTCTCTAAAATTAGGAATGGAATGTTTCCGAGGAAGGTGAAGGCTAAGGCGAAGATCGGTGCTCCATGTTTGTTAGTTCTCCCGAATATGCTTGGGAATAATTTCTCGGTACATGCGCATACAGCGATCTGCCCGCTTGTGAATATCCAGGAGTTAAGGGTGCTGAGGCAAACTATGATCGCCAACACTGATATCATAACGTCGCCGCCGCTTCCAAACACCATGTTCATCACGAATGAGTACGGCGCTTCGGTCTTCGTTAATCTGTCGAACCCCGTGACTCCGATGATCGAGATCGTATTTAGGATGTAGACTACGGCGACACAAATCGTCCCTATTATCAGTGCCCGCGGGATCGTCTTTTCTGGATTGCGAACATTGGTGGTGGCTGCTGTTGCGCACTCCACTCCAACGAACCCCCAAAAGGTCAGGAGGGCAGTTGTGGCAATCGCAGTCATTGAACTGATTCCCTCAACTGATCCAGATGCCGCTGGTTCCTTGAAGGAGGATACATCGAAGAACATCAGGAAAATGATTGGTAAGATGATGAGGGGAACATACTTCAGCACCATCAGGCAGGAGCCTATCCGGCCTATAACATTCATGCGCACGATGCTCAAACACGTGATAGCAAGCAAGAGCAGAGTTTCGATGATGAGGGTCTGGCATGTGGAGACTTCTCCTATCATTGTCGATAGGTATTTCATGGCCGTTACGAGGAGTATTGAGTTGCTGGCCCACGATATCATCCAGTATGCCCACCCAGTGAAGAAGCCGGTCTTGGGCCCGAAGGCCTCGTGAACGTATGCGTGCGGTCCCCCGTTCTTTGTGAGACGTGCTGATAGATCTGAGAATACAAGAGTCAATGCAATCGCACCCGCTACAGATACCAGCCAACCGGAAAGTCCAATCACTCCGTACTTCGCAAGCGATGAAGGTAGTACGAAGATCCCTGACCCAAGCTGGCTGCTGATCACAATTGAAACTAACGCACAAAACCCCAGGGCTTTTCCTTGGCTTTCCATAAATCTCCAATACACATACCACAGGTGAGTCACGATACACACCCGCCTAACCATGTTATAGTAATATAGCAAACCCCCATCAGTCCGTAAATTACTTAAGGGGCCGAGAGTGAAGGGGCCAAATGGATACTTGACTTCTTACCAATAGCGGAATAAAATGGGGGAGCTTAACGAATAACGTGCAAAAATGAGAGAATTTACAATGAGTAAGATGGTAAGATATTTGAAACTGCTGACAGCATCAGGCTTACTCTGCACTGCCGTTCAGGCGACGAGAATGCCTAATGTACGCGATGCAGCTTTCAAAGTTACACGCGGAGCAGCCATAGAAATTTCGCTTGCCTTAACCGGATGCCATAATGATATTGGCGAAGAAGTCCAAATGGTGCTAGGGCTCGTTGGAGAAGCAGCTGAAGCATTACGCCTAGGTAAACAGCCAACTTTCAACGCGATATGCCGCCTAGTCAACGACGCAACGTACGACAACCTCGAAACGCTGTTTTCGAGGGATCATCATGGAAAACTACCTACAGGCTTGATAGTTCCACCCAGGGATGACCGAGTGAGGAGTGAGCTCGCTGACGTGTGCGCTTTCGGCATTGATCCGGATAATCCGAAATTGCCGGTAGTCTACAGGATTGGCAGCAGAAACCCACTCCCTCCCGAATTAGCACGTGTTATAATAACAGGGAGGGGCGGACGTGAGAAACTCATGGCAGCCATAGCCGCAGCCCAACAGAAGTTGGAGGGAGGAGGAGCGGCTGGCACAGCAGTAATTTTAGACGTGCCATTACTATTAGACGTGCCATTACTAAGAGCTGATGACCGTCCTAGAACCATGGAACCAAGCCCATCCCATCGTGATTTCGTCCCACCTCCTGAGGATCCCGACATCTCGCTGATAGCAGCCCAGGCGGAGAAGATACAACAGCTGAGAAACGAGTTGCAGAGACTACTGGAGGAGAACCGGAACCTCAAAGCGCAACAGGATTCCGACCTCTCGCTGAGAGCAGCCCAGGCGGAGAAGATACAACAGCTGAGAAACGAGTTGCCGCGACTACTGGAGAAGAACCGGGACCTCCAAGCGCGACTGTTCCAAGCACCGAGTGGGCCTATTGTACGCGATCTGGAGGAGAACCGGGACCTCAAAGCGCGACTGTCCCAAGCACCGAGTGGGCCTATTGTACGCGATGCAGCTCTCGAAGCTACACGTGGAGCAGTTCTCGAAATTTCGCGTGTCGTAACCGGACACTCTAACGATAAAGGCAAAGAAATCGAAGTGGTACGAGAGATCCTCCAAGAACAAGCTCGTAGGCGGAGTACAAGTGAAGAGCAGGCACTCAACGAGGTGTACGGTCTGGCTAACAGTTCAACACGGCACACCATCAGTGGACTGTTCAGGGTAATCCCCAAAAGGGAAGATGGAGTGCCAACGGAGCCGAGCGCACCAACTAGGAGCGGAGGGTATGGGCCTGAGACGTTGGATCAGCCTCGAAAGCGCACAAATCAAGGGTCGACCAAGCCACCTAGGAAAGAAGTGTCTGGTCTTGGATCGAACCTGCCGCCTGATAGAGACCTACCGGTTTGGAGTGAATTCGAAAGCGTGTTCGCATACGACTTGGTTCATGGTGTGCCAGTAGTCTATAAGTTGGGTAGCAAGACCCCAGTCCCCGCCCCAGTAGCGAGTGCTGTGATAGCGTATATGGGTGGGTGTGACAAGCTTGCGAAGGAAATAGCCGAAGCCCAACGGAAGTTGGAGGGAGTAAGAGCGACTGGCACAGCAGTAATTCTACCCATGCCACCATCAATAAGCGATCTTGTCCCATCACTGAGTGCAGACCTGACGGAGCACGCGCAGCGGCTAGAAGAGGAGGTACGGTGGCTGAGAGAGGAGAACCGAGCCCTCAAAAGTCGACCACCCCAAACACTGGTAGAGATCGGCATGCCATCTCAGTATGTAGAGTACGCCGAAAATGAGATAATAATGTTGACAGTGCGGGTATCCGAGCTGGAGCGGCAGCTCAAGGCACGGCACGAGCAACCAGTGGAGCTGCGGCCGAGGCAACTCACAGCCGATGATAGCCAGACTAGTGCGCCAGATACGCAGCACGAGCAACCAGTGGAGCTGGAGCTGAGGCAACTCACAGCCGATGATAGCCAGACTAGTGAACCAGATACGCAGCACGAGCAACCAGTGGAGCCGCAGCTAAGGCAACTCACAGCCGATGATAGCCAGACTAGTGCGCCAGATACGCGGTACGAGCAACTAGTGGAACGGAACCGGCAGCTCGAGGCACGGCTCGAGCATACTCAGCACCTGGCGGACGTGCACACCCAAGCGTTGAGCAAAGTATCTCGGCAGCTATCAGAGAAGCGGCCCGTGGACGCAGTTGAGCTACGCAGACTCTACGAGCGAATAGGCCAGCTGCGGCACTTTGAGAAAGAGAATAAAGATCTCTCAGAGATGATAGAGCAACTCAAAGCGGAGAAGGATGTCCCACGGAAACTGTCGGACGAAAGCAAAGCCCGTCTAGCACAAGTGGAGGAACTCACGAGAGAGCTTCAACACGTAAAAGACAGGAGTGCTCATGAGATTAGAGTAGCTCTAGAGAACCAGGAGTTGGCTTACACCATGAGAAGCCTCTCTGCAGCTGCACTCGCGCAACAGGAGTTCGACAAGTTGCGCAGAGAGATTGAGAGATTGCACCAAGTGGAAGCTC
>JAIRZU010000046.1 GCA_031267075.1 Holosporales bacterium | reverse complement strand
ACGTTCGGCGCTTCGTTCAATTCTGGAGGCCGAGTGTGGTGTTCTTCGTGGAGTCCGAGCTATGGCCCAACATGCTGTATTACCTGCACGAGCAAGGAATCCCGACATACCTACTAAACGCGCGCTGCTCCGATAAGTCACTAAGCAGGTTTTACATTGCCAAGAAATTGTTAAGGCTCCTGCCGTTTAAATTATTCGATGCGGTTTACGTATCCTCTCAAAGCATGTTGGAACACGTGAAGGCTCTCGGCGGAAGAACCGTCACTCTGATGCCGAGTCTTAAAACGATATCAGAGAAGCTTCCCGTTAATCCCGAATCAGTAGCGAAAATCAAACGGGTTATCGGTGGCAGGAAAAGGTGGATAGCTGTCAGCACCCACCCAGGCGAAGAAGAAATAATCATCAACGTTCACAAACTGCTAAAGGCAGCTTTCGACGATGTTATGACTATAATCGCAGTCCGCCATCCACACAGGGTAAGTGACGTCGCTGAGTTATGTCTTCGCTATGGACTCGTCTGCACACTCCATTCATCCGTCTTACAGAATGACATTAGCGAATCTGCAAACGATGATATCTACATCGTAGACCAAATGGGCTGCCTAGGTGATTTCTTTGAGCTAGTCGACACGGTTCTAGTCTGCGGTAGCCTTATCCAAAACATTGGTGGCCACAACTTCCTTGAGCCGATTCGCTTTGGCTGCAACGTCGCAACGGGAAAGTACTTTGATAACTTTCGCGATGTGTATCAGCATGTGAAACGCGAGTGTGTAATCGCTACTGATACCAAAGAGATATGTGGGTTTGTCAAAGAGTCCTTTATGCATTTCTCAAGAGATGGAAGAACGCTTACCAATCCAGACTTCATAGAGAAGTGGGAAGATGTAGTACGTTCAATCATGAACCAACTCTCTTGATGTGGCGATACCTGTCGTATCTACGCATGTCGCGCTGGTAGGAGACGTCACCCCCACCGAGGACCTCGTACAATGTATCTTCGAATTTTGCTATCAACTCACTTGATACATGTATGTCAGTCACATCAATGGGAGCTTCGTCGCATTCAAATGTAGGGGCTCGGACGCTCCATATCTGCACCGCTCGAATCGGCACATCTATCGCATCGAAGCCGGACATCTCCGCAATATAGCAGAGAGGCATCACTGAACTTTCTAATCCTAAAATGATATTTTTAGTTGACGAAGGGGTTGCCCCTGTTGCAAACTTTATTAGCGTGACCGAATCGCCACGTATCTCTATCATGTCACAGCTTCCATGTATTGTCAATCTAAATTTTGGGACATGTACACTGCCATGGACATTGTTGAGCAACAGCAGGGTTGGGGAGCTACGGTATGAGACGGCCCAGTCTATAATGCCGCGGCATCTGTGATATAGCAGAATGTCTAGAGAGCGAATCTTGTTTAGCCAATATTCTGATTCTGAAGGTTTGGAAGGCAGTCTAGTATTGGGAGGAGAGTCACTATCAGCGAAACATGCCATTATGAACTTTTTCAACGCTCTCGCTCTATCACGCTTTTCAGTATCGAATTCCGGAGGCGAAATGTTGAGGATGTTTTTGGCATAGAACGACTGCGGATCATTCAACAGAAGGGGGATGTCGGAGGCCAGGATTTCAGGAGGCCATCTCCCACCTTCCAAACCTCCACAATCAGTTTCTTCCTGCGTCGATCCGGTGCTCGAATGCTCATGTACCTCTCTGTACACTCCGCTTCTCCGCTCCGTGTCTCCTAGCAATAACTCTGATTCTGAAGGTTTTAATTGTAATCCACAATCACCTTCCTGCTGCGTCGAGCCGGTGCTCGAATGCTCATGTACTCCTTTGTACACTCCGCTTCTGCTCTCCGTGTCTCCTAGCAATAACTCTGATTCTGAAGGTTTTAATTGTAATCCACAATCACCTTCCTGCTGTGTCGATCCGGTATTTGATTCTGGAGAGAAGTGTGTGGGAGCGGAGCCCCCCCCCTTAGCATCATCAAGCAACCTCGATTGTTGAGTGGCGTTAGATACGTAGTCGACCTGCAGATTCTGCTTTTTGAACATCGCTTCAAACTTCGAGAGGATGGAGCTTTTGAGCTGGCTAACACCAGAGACTTTCAAGGCACGCACCATGTAGATTTCTGCTGCGCTGTGGAAGCATGAATAGAAGGCATCCTCCGCATCTGCTGCTGTGAATACCGGTAGGCCGGCTCTTCGGCGTAGTGAGTTGTGTAGCCAGTAGGATCCGCTATTCCGATACTTCCATGAATCCTCATTGAGCTCAGTTAGGATGATGATATCATGATGTAGGAACTTGATCTCATTTAGCCCAACTATCTCCACGCGTTTGTGGTGCTTCTTGACGGGGGCGAAGCATGAGAGTTCGCGAAATAACCCTACTCGTTCCAAACCTCCATAATCAGTTTCTTCCTGCATCAATCCGGTGCTCGAATGCTCATGTACCCCTGAGTACACTCCGCTTCTGCGCGCCGTGTCTCCTAGCAATAACTCTGATTCTGGAGGTTTCAAAAATAAGCTGTCTACTTCATCCAGAAACTCCTGTGATAGTTCGCTAACCTCATTGTCGATATAGGATGTGAAGTCGATACCATGCATCCTGAGATTGCAGGCCAATAGGTCGTATAGGCCTCGATGAGGTACGACGATAGCAACCGTCTTCTCGGGGGAGGCCATCGTGATCTCACTTACATAATTCACTTCCGAGAGTAGGTCTGCGGCTTCAAATATGTGAAGCTTGTTCCTGATAGAGCGAACGTCATCCACAGTAGTCCGAGGGCTATCTGTATTGCAGTTAGGAACCTCGTATGCTGGAGCTTTGGTAAGAGGTTCAACTTGCCCACCAGCTTCCTTCAGAATATCAGGCCAGTGCTTCGTTACGATCTGGAGGAATTGAGTCCTCTCTTTCCAGTGCTCCTGGAAGAGCGCGAAGAAGTCGTCTGAAAGCCTGGAGAGATTAACGTTATAGCATTCCAACTCAGTGATGGTGGCAGCGATATCCTTAGCTAGCTTCACGGCTTCTAGAATGTTGAGAGCGGGGTCATACTTCCTGATCAATTCAGCTAATATCGAGATTTGCTTGAGCGCTGAAAGCTTGCTATCTGAAGGCATTGAGGATTGTGTCCGGTGGAGCGTGTTCGAATAGTATCTTGCAAACCGCCTCACATATCGGAACTTCGACAGAGTGTTTCTTCGCTAGTGTAACGACGTGCTGGGCAGTGTAGTAGCCTTCGCATGCTGCATTCAGACACGCCATGATTTCCTCGGCACTTTCCCCGTTCGCGATTCTCTTTCCGAAAGTGAAGTTCCTCGATTCTTCGTTAAAGGCGGTGAGGATTAAGTCTCCGATTCCACATAGTCCGTAGAATGTAGATTCCTCCGCATTGGCTGCGATGCCTAGGTTTCTCATCTCGCGTAAGCCAAATGTAATGAGGGCGGCATTGGTGTTTGGAGATGGTGAGAGGCCAACGGCAATCCCACATGCAATCGCTATAACGTTCTTCATTGCCCCACAGATCTGGGCGCCGATAACATCTGAGCTAGGATTCAGCTTTAGAGATCCTGTTGATAATTCGCGACTCATCGCCACAGCGTAGTCGTGATCAGAGAAGAGGATATCTGCTGCCGACATCCGCCCTGCCGCTATGTCACCTGCAAAATTCGGGCCAGCTAAATACCCTACCTTCGAGTTTGGAACTAGTTTGATAAATGCATCAGATAGCAGCTTCCCATCCGGCAGCAGCCCCTTTGAGCAGAGCACTATCGTGGCTCCATCCAGTTTATCAGACAAAGCCTCCAGAAGAGATATGGTTGGCTTTAGTGGAAAGGCCCAGAGTATGTAGTCAGCCTCTCCCCTTACCATATTAGAGGAGACTTCGATGTCTATGGAACCGTCTATCGTATGGTCGCTTAGGAACTCATTTACCCTCGTCCTCCTCATACTAGCTACATGATCCTCAAACCACGAAAAAAGACGTACCTTGAATTTTGATGAATACATTAACGCGAGGGCGGTGCCAAACGCTCCAGCTCCAAGCACACTCAATCTCTTCATACCTATGTTCGCCACGCATGTTCTTCACGTTGCTACGCTTAACGTTCTATGCGTTTTTAGAGCAAACATCAATCGCTTTCACTCCCTTGCTGCTAAAATAGTTTCTGAACAGTTTGTCGAGTAACATAATGTTGCAATGCATCTGCTCGTTCAGGCCGCTGCGCACAAGGAAGTAGCTTTTCAATGTTGGGCCACTCACGGTCCCAATCACACGGATTAGATGCTCGTATTTGTAGTACGCATCCTGCCTATCTGATATCGCTCCTATCCCCAACCCATCAGATGTCATCTTTACTATTAGATCTCGGGACTGAGAGAGGATGGTAGGCTTCAGCAGAGGTAACCCATATGCGCCATACAAATGCCAATTGCTCATTTCAGCATTGTTATCCCTGCCTGAATATGCTATGATCGAATGGTTGTGGATCGTCTCGAGAGTAGGCATCCCACACTGCCCAATGTACTTGTTGCTCGCGTAAAGTCCGTACTTGAATTCTATGTACCAGAGCGCATTGTACTCTACCGGGATTCTCTCAACGGACCAGAAGATGATGTGGGCTCTTTCTAGCATCGCGTTTGTCAATCTGTTGTTGGCAAACAGAATGATCCTCAACCCAGGGTGCATCTTGTTGAAGTCCTTCATGCAGTTCATGGCCCATGTCGATGCACTGTCATGGACAAGCCCAATTGTAACTTGGTTGTTGAGATCGTGTGCGCTGCGCTTATGCGCCATGTTTATGATCTCGTAAAACGTAGTGACGATCTGGTTAGCATACGGCACGGTACTCCGCCCAAACTCAGTTAGGACAATCCCTAAGCCCTCCACCTCCTTAATTAGCTTATGTTTGAACTTCCCTTCGAGTATGGCCATGTGTGTAAGGAATCTCTCTCTCGTAATTTCCAGTGCGCTCAGCCCCCCATCTGCGAATCTCAAAAAGTGCTTTAGTTTTTCTATCATGCTATCTCACTAAGTGTTAGGCTTCTGAAGCGGAATGTACTCAGAGGTACATGAGCATTCGAGCACCGGATTGACGCAGCAAGAAGCTGATTGTGGCTTATTATCGAAACCTCCAGAATCAGAGTTATTGCTAGGAGACACGGAGCGCAGAAGCGGAGTGTACTTAGGGGTACATGAGCATTCGAGCACCGGATCGACGAAGCAGGAAACTGATTGTGGATTATTATTGAAACCTCCAGAATCAGGATTATTGCTAGGAGACACGGAGCGGAGAAGCGGAGTGTACACAGAGGTACATGAGCATTCGAGCACCGGATCGACGCAGCAGGAAGCTGATTGTGGAGGTTTCACTCTCATGCTCGAATAACCTCCAGCCCTATGTCATGCACAATGCCAAGGATCGTACTTTCAATGTCGTCCACCAATGATTTAAACCTAGCCGGTAGGAATTTCCTCACTGCGAAATCTATGGAGATCGTCGGGCCCTCAACATCCGGTAAAATCCTTGTAAGCTTTTTATCGCTTATCCTGTTATAATAATTTCGAACTGGGCCTATCCCAAGGTTGAACTCAACGGCATTCGTCAAGACTGCTTGGGAGCTTATCATAATGGATGGCTTGAGAGAGCCAAGGACTGATGATCCAGACAGGTGCCAATTTAGCGATTTGTAGTACTCCACATCAAACGAGTCACCGTATCCCAGGATTGAATGCCTGGACAACTGCTCCGGATTCTCAGGTACCTGCCCGACATCGTTGAGGTATTCCTCGCTTGCGTAGAGCCCTTGAGACATCCTAACAGTCCACAGCTTCTCAAAGAAAATCTGATCGAACCGATTCATGCCCCTGAACAATATGTGAGAGTTAAGCATTACATCCTTGGAATTATCCTCATATGTTAGAAGCTCCATGCGTGCCTCGGTAGCGGCCTTCCCAGCCTTGAGCCTTGAAAGACACGGGAGAATGAAGTGCTTGCCATCCAGCGCATCGGTCCTTATAACTACGTAATCGTCATAACTTGAATCATCTGCCAGCAGAGTACAGCGCAGCAGATCAACAGACATCTTCCTCGCAGTTTCCAAGAACAGCTCTCCACCGTGAGCAAGCTCTGCACGCATCATTCCCTTTTTCGATTTGAAGATCTTGAAGTTGAAACTGTTCGACAACCTCGTGAGAATCAGCAGCCCATCCTCACGGCCGAACCCGAATTTGCGACACGTATCATCGAACCCATAATCACAAGCCTCAACGAAGAAAACTAAATCCTGAAGGTCCAACGGAACTACTGCAACACACGGCGAAACAGTGGTGATTATCACATCCCCCCCAAGCAAGGCTCAATGCGAAATTCAACCTAGATTTCAACTATGGGATCCTGGCAGCTACTGACTGGATGATAGGCGTGAAATGTACTCTGGAATCTCTGCCTGCTGCTTGATATGCTTTCCTGACCTCGACGTAAATGAAACCTCATATGCATGAAGGCAGAGGAACTCATTATCGATCCCACCGTATCTTCCGTCCCCAACTATGGGGCAGTTTATAGAAGCCAGGTGAACGCGTATCTGGTGCGTACGGCCAGTAATCGGGATAGCCTCCACAATCGTGGTAGATTGATATTTCTTAATTACCCTAAATTCCGTCACCGCCTCCCTTCCGTTTTCCAAATCCACCATCACCATCTCTTTGCATTTGAGGAGCGGTTTTGCAATACGCCACTGCAGCCCAGGGACTGTTCCACTTACAACTGCAACGTATTTCTTCCTAATCTTTTTGCGTTGGAAGAGCTCTAGCATGTAGCGTGAGGTCTCAATGTTCTTAGCCAGTATCACGAGCCCACTCGTATCCTTGTCTATCCTGTGCACGAGCCTCGCATGCTCGTTATACGCCTTCGCCATCACATCTACAGCTAGCTTCATTTTCGATCCAAGCTGGACTGCGAGGCCAGATGGCTTGTTGATTATGATGAGATCGTCATCCTCATACACAATCATACTGGTGAACTGCGTTGCTAGCTGAGCCAGCTGAGCAATGTCACTTGTTTCCTGCCTCTTGCCATCGCTAGCAAACTTAGCAAAAAGATTCATCGTTGCCTGATTGATATCAATACGATCACGGTCAGATACTGCATCAGCCGCCCTGGCTTTCCGGCCATTCACCAGGATACCACTGCGACGCAAGGCCTTCTCTATAAGGCTCTGCGGAATGAGCTTTCCATACAGCCGCCTTATGTGTCTGTCCAGCCTCGAGGTTTCGTAACTCCTGCCGTTGTCGCTATCTCCAACCATTAACCCTAAAACAGCTAGCCAAGCCAAACCCGCGACACCTTCCAGTTAGTGCATTCTATCATACCACATGATCAGGTACCATGGTAAGATAGCCACGATATGTTCACTCCTTATCAGAAAGTTTCTTGAATGGGTAGCAGGTTTTTGAATGCAGTATTCCTGATAGCTGGGACTGCGATTGGTGCCGGTGTTATCGCCCTCCCGCTCTCCTCCGCTAATTTGAATTTCATACAGATTCTGTGCCTCATGGGGATTGGGTTTTTTGTAGCATACCAGTCGTCGTGCATGGCGATTGATCTCAGTATGCACGTTGGTAAAGGTACTGGCATAGCAGAGCTCAGCAAGAGACTATCTGGGAAGTGGGCATTCGCTATATCTATCGCAAGCTTTTACGGCCTATCGTTTGCCGTGCTGTCCGCGTACTTTGCCGGGATAACGGATACGGTTGAATCCTTATTTGAGATACCAAGGACGTGTATAACGTTGCTCTGCGGAGGTGGGCTAGCGGCCATGCTACTCGCGAGGTTGAAGGTATTCGATCGACTAAACGCGATATTATTCGCTGTGCTGATGCTGGCGCTGATGGCCATTACGTTCGGCATATACAACTTTGAACCGAGTAGGCTGGTTGATCTAAAATCGGAGAGCAAGGATGTTTTCTACTTCATCCCAATCGTCTTCACATCGTTCGGAGTGCAAAACATCTGCGCACATATCTGTGGCTACCTTGAGATGGATAAAGCCAAGATAAAGCGAGCATTTAAGGTAGGGATTTTAATCCCTGCTGTTGTGTATGCAGTCTGGATCTTCACGGTGCTCATGTCGATTCAGATCTCAGATATCTCGTTTCTGTCTAAGGTACGTGAGCATCAAGTCGGCGCTGGAGAGTTAATCGAATTCCTCTGTCGCAATACAAAGCTAACGATGGCATCCGGTATTTTCAAGATCCTAACATTCACTGCGATGGCGACGTCGGCAATCGGGATAGGTATCGGACTCCTAGATTCAATCAGAGAAACATATATCAAAAACAAGATATTTGCCACTGCTGCCGTGACCGCAATCCCATTACTTGTTGCGATATTTCTGCCCCATGCATTCATCAGTATCTTGTCTTTTGGAGCTATGATCGCTACGGTGTTCGTCGTGTTCATTCCCTACTTCCTACTCCACAAAATCGATAGATCGCAAACTTGGAAGTGCCGCTTTGTTCTATGCATCCTGTTCGCCACAGCAGTGGTACTCTGTGAGCTATGCGGGTAGATGCACCGCTCCACATTTTGGTGGGTTGACTCGTTGGTCTGTAGGTGGTAGCCTAACGTAGGGCTTGGCAGTTTACCGAGGGGAGGATGAACAGATACATGACGATGTTGGTGGCAGGAGCGCTACTGACGGCAGATACACAGGCAAGTAGCTTACCTGAAACACCGAGTGAGATGGATCAACGCAAGCGACGAGAGGCTATGACTAGAGCCCGACTAGACATACGCGAAGTAAGGAAAGGCCCAGCTCGCGAAATGGCCATCGACCTCAACATGGTATGCAGCCCACAGAATGAGGCAACCACAGAACAAAAACTTGAGGAAGTTGGAAAGGTTGCTGCAAAGTACGAAAAATATGGTAAAGCCCGCGACTTGGTTGCTACGGAAGCATACCACATTATGGACATCTTTAAACTCTACATGCTCGACCAACTCATACGCCTCAGCAAACCCAACCCACTGCCTCGACCTTACTACGTCGTATTGACGATGGGGGAACTCACGCTCGAGCACATTGCTCCTATAATAAGCGATCTCGTCGGCTTGAGTTACATCAATGGAGATCAGATCAGCGATATCCGGGAAAGCATGAATCACAGGGATGCGAGAATAGCCCAGCTCGAGGCCACAGTAGCTCAACAAGCCGACAGAATAGCCCAGCTTGAAGACACAGTAATCCAGCAGCGCGACGCAATAATCGGCATATTAGCAAGACTCGAGGCTGCAGAGCAATCACTCCAGCCAGCCCCTACCACTCAATAATGACCATCCCACTTCATAGATGCAAGTGAAATTGGTTCACTGCAATCTTGCAACATCAAAATCTTTGATAGCCTCTACATATTCCTTTCCCTAAGTTCCATACTAACCTAGGTCATACATTTATCAATCATGAAATTGGAGATAGCCTGGATAGGCACCTCGTACGTTCATGGTACACTGGTACCTTCCTGAGGTGCAAATTATTTTTACGCCCATGTGCAAAAATAATCTCTTCCGTTAACTAAATTTTAACCCTTCTCATGCTAACCTACTTATAGAATCTTTATCCTCTAAGGGGAGGAATCCTAATGAAAAGCAAATTGGTAGGTTTAACGGTAGCACTATGTGTTACAGGAGTAGCAGAGGTGTATGGAAGTGGTGGAAGCCGCGGAGTTCTAGAGAGAGAGAGAGAGTCCTTTAGTTGTAAGTAGGGGAGGGAATGATCCTGTAGAGCTGGCCCCAGTACCACCAAGAGTGAGTACGGTGCTCGGAGGAATCGGCATAATGCAGAAAGGCATCGCTAATCTGGAAGATGCCATGGCACGGGTGGAAGAGATTGAGCGGCTGATACCAGACATCCTTGGTCAGACTGCCATCACGTTCGCAACACAATACATAGCCGAACTAGTAGCCAACATGCCAGTTCCATATGAATGGCGAGATGCCATGTTGGATATCATGATGAGAGATACCATTGGGCGGAGTGGCGGACCATTAAACCCCCTGCAGATAAGAGCAGCATGGAGCAGGCTGAATAACTGGAACGCCCCACTGAATGAATATGACACGATCTCCATGTTGAACACCACCGCCGCCGGATTGCCCGAATATAGGTGGACAAGCACCGAACATAACGCCTCGAATCCCGCTCAGACAGGACGCATACGGATGGTTACGCTGAAGAATAATGCATCAACAGGTATAGACACGGCGGCCCCTCACTCTGGGCAGCACAGGGCATCCAGAGTGGACATCAGGAATGCCACGAGAGCGGCCAAAACGGTTAACGAGTTAGCACTAGCCGTACGTGGTAATAGCACATACGCAGAGGCGGCGATCAAGACGTACATCAAGTACTTTCCATACGCATCTGAGGTCGAAGCGAAAGGTGTGAGCCAAGTAAACGAAGAAACGCAACAGCTAGCCATGAGTTGTGACGCCACGATAACGGCAATGCGAACCAACTCTATCGCCGTTTTCGACTGTAGCTATGCCCTCATCCAATACCACAACCCAGACTCGACACGGTCCCTGTACCCTCTGTTCGAGATATCCCCCCAGTAGCACGGCGAATCACATCTCTGCATTCACCCGAGGAACGACCATTCCTCGGGTGGGGCATTCCTGCGTTAATGCCTACGTAAGCAGACTTGTCATAATTCGTAATATCTCTTAGCTGGAGCTATGTGTCATAATCCTGGACTGTGCAGAGGGTAGGAAACGTTTTAGCCCTAACTAGGTGCGTTGGATAATTTGAATGTGCGGGATAATTTCTATTTTAAGCTTGGATGATGACGGAGTCAATGATATTCTTGGAGCTATGGAGCGGCTTGAATACAGGGGTTACGACTCCTCTGGAATTGCCTGGCTAGCCTCCTCCTCTAAGCTACAAAGGATCCGATCCGTTGGGAAGATTGCGAAGCTAAAAGACGCAGTTGCAACCAAGGAGGCGAGGGGCCATGTGTGGATTGGGCATACAAGGTGGGCCACCCACGGACTTGTAACGGAACACAATGCTCACCCTCACGTATGCGATGATATCGCGATAGTCCATAACGGGATCATCGAAAACTACCAGGCACTTAGGAATGAATTGCTGAACGCCGGATATGAGTTTGAGAGCGAAACAGATTCAGAGGTTATCGCAGTGCTGATTGCAAGCTACATCAAAGGCCACAACCTCGGATTTGAAGATGCCTGCAGAAGGTGTATGGCCACGTTATCAGGTACCTTCGCGATAGCTGCCATCTGCGGGAGAGAGCCAGATGTGCTAATTGGAATGAAGGTAGGTTCCCCAATGGCGATCGGAATTGACAGTGAGAAAAGGAACTTCTACATTGCATCAGATGCGATAGCCATGTCCTCCCTCTCAGATGAGATCACGTATCTCGAGGAAGGAGACTTCGTGGTCGCAACCAAGTCTCAGGTGATATCCTACAGAATTACCAACTCTGCTGGAGCTGATGTTCAGCGGGTAGTTGAGCAAAACAAAGTTCAAGCCTCTCACATTTGCAAGGATGGGCATGAGTCATTCATGCTGAAGGAGATCTTTGAGGAGGCCATGGTCGCCAGGAAAACGTACGATGAGTTCGATCCGCAGACCATTGACATTTCGAGATTCAGCAGGGTTTCGTTGATAGCGTGCGGGACATCATACTACGCCTGCCTCCTCGCAAAGTACTGGTTTGAAGATATCGCAAACACACCAGCCGACGTCGAGGTAGCATCTGAATTCCGTTACAGGAATCCGGTGTTCACAGCGAACACCCTGTATGTTTTCGTAAGCCAATCGGGAGAGACTATCGATACTCTGTATGCTCTAAGACTGGCGAAGGAGCGAGGTTCCACAACCTTAGCGATCGTGAATGTGGAGTGCTCATCAATCGCGAGGGAAGCTGATATCGTGATTGTAACGCCGGCTGGCCCAGAGATTGGTGTCGCCTCCACGAAGACATTCACAGCTCAAATTATGACGTTACTGCTGATGTGCATGGGAAAGGATGCCGTTGATATCTCCAGCATAGAGAACTCAATTAACGCTGTCATCGAGGCTAGGCGCGATTTCGAAGAGGCTGCCCAGAGCATTAAGATGAGTAGGAGCGTGTTCTATGTTGGACGCGGCCCGAGTTACCCACTCGCCCTGGAGGGGGCCTTAAAAATGAAGGAGCTCTCCTACATCAACGCGGAGGGCTACCCAGCTGGGGAAATCAAACATGGTCCCATCGCCCTGATCGATGAAAGTGTGTGCACCGTCGTCATGCTCCCATATGACAAGTACTTCGATAAGACCCTCTCCAACACCCAGGAGATCCTCGCTAGAAATGGGAATGTCCTGTTGCTCATATCTCGTGACTCACAACATCGAATACGTGGAATCAGCAACCATCCAGAATCAGAACTTATGATAGGCATTCCGCAGTGTACAGAGAGCACCGGATCGACGCAGCAAGAAACTGATTGTGGAGGTTTGAGGGGGCCTGGGGTGAGGTGTCTATTGCTGCCGGCTACCCACAGCACCTACAGCCCATTCGTCCTTGGAACAGCAATACACCTACTCGCATACTACACAGCAAAGACACTCGACCACGATGTTGATAAGCCCCGCAACCTCGCTAAGTCAGTTACGGTTGAGTAGGGTGGGGTGTGGATGACGGAGGAGCCAAGCATCTATGATTATACAGAAGTGAAATTGAGACATTTACTTTACTAGTTGATGACAGGAGTGGTATATTTGTACAAA
>JAIRZU010000060.1 GCA_031267075.1 Holosporales bacterium | reverse complement strand
GTTCGAATCCTGGTGCCCCAGCCAGTAGTGTGTCTTTTCTTAAAAATAATTTCATCCGTTAACTAAATAGTAACCCTTCCCACTGTATCATATATCTAGAAGATTAACCTTTAAGGGAGGAATCCTAATGAAAAGCAAATTGGTAAGTTTAACGGTAGCACTATGTGTTACAGGAATGACAGAGGTGTATGGAAGTGAGGAAGTTCTAGAGAGAGAGAGAGTCCTGTAGTTGAGAGAGCTTTGGTTCCAGCTAGGACGCTGTTCCAGGAGAACAAGGAACTGAGGGAGAGAATAGCGGCTCTTGAGAAACTGGTGGGAACACCACCAAAGGCTGCGACGGAAGGCCAGCCTCCAACAAGTCTGTTCCTAGTCACGCACCAGCAATGGCTGATTAACGGAACGATACAGCTCGCGGATGACCTATACAAGTGCATACCACAACCGGAATGCATAAGAACCGCCATAAGGCATGTGATCCATCGCCAGTTAGAGGAAGCGGATGGTAGCACGGACATGCAACAAATCAGGGCGTGTTGGGCATGGAAACGCGAGTGCCTTACATACGCAAGCTCCTGTTACAGCATGTATGCCGCTGCAGCCGGGCTGCCGCAACTATGCACCGTGGAAATGAACTCATCGAGCTACTGTCTTCTCGGCTATACAGACACAACGAGCAGCCTTAGCAGCACTGAATCAACCACAAGCACCATACCAGCTAGCCTCAGCATACCTGAACTACTGCGCGCCAACCCGATAGCCGAAGAGCTAACCCGCTTCGCGATCGATGAATTAGCATTCATACACTACCTCGCAAAAGCGCAAAGGGCACTATCCTCTCAACTCCGTGAGGAGTGTCTGATAGCAGACCTGAAGTACGAGGAACTCTCCGAAACAATGAAGGACAAGCTGAGTGTGAAGTACTTCATACGAGACAAGATACGTTACTCGACCGCCGTGCCCACCCGTCCTGAAACCTATATTGTTTACAAGAGAGCCACACCACCTCCAGCCGAGGACCCAGCCTAGCTACGAGAAGACCGGCTTTGAAATGTGGCTGGGAGACCTGGATTCGAACCAAGGTTGACCGGTCCAGAGCCGGTAGTTCTACCGCTAAACTATCTCCCATCACCACTTTGTATTAGAGCACATAATGTGGCTCTCTTCAACCCCCTTCCGCAAGTCTTGATTCTGGTGGCGAGGGGGAGGTGCTGGAGGTGGGCCTCAATACAACAAAGCGCGGGCTACCGGCGAAGAGATGTGATGATGAGAAAGATGGCGCTTAGTGAAATGACTGAGTCGGCGACATTGAAAGCCGGCCAGTGCCAGCCTTCGTAGTGAGCATCAACGAAATCAACTACCCCACCGTGAATGAATCTGTCTATGAGATTGCTGATGGCGCCACCTATCAGTGCACCACACAGCACCTTCTCGGTTATGACTCTCAGCTTGCAGAAGACGTAAATGAGGAATGATATGCATAATACGGATAACACGATGATCAGGCATCTTTGGGTTTCTGTCGCTGGCGATAGCAATCCGAAACTGGTGCCAAGGTTATATGAGAGTATGATGTTGACGTACTTGCATACCTCAACCACACTTCCTCTCTCAAGGAAAGCCAGCACGCTCCACTTGGATGCCTGATCAAACACGATCACAAATAGTCCAAGGAAGATACTGAAAAAGTGAGCCTTCTGTAGATTGGTCACATTGAATCTCCCTTCGCAAATGCATCGAGCAGGGTTTGCTTTTTAAGGATGCTTGGGAGCACGATGAAGTCCTTCCCCTTCCCGGGATAGTAGACATATAGCGGTACTGCGGCTGCGCCATACTCCTTTATCATATCAGCAATTTTATCGCTCTTGTTTGTCCAGTCGCACTTTACCGCCTTGATCTTCCTCTTTTGAAATTCGAAGATTATATCATCATCCTCGAAGGCGGTTTCGTTGAACTGGCAATTGAGGCACCACGACGCTGTGAAGTTGAGGAAGATGGCTTCCCCCCAGGCCTTCGCATCATCAACCACTTTGTCCGAGTAGCTGATCCATGGGATTTCCTCCTTGTTGCTTTTGGAGCCAGATGTTAGGTAACCGCCAGACAAGACGCTTATACATATGCCAGCTAGTGCAACGCCCCTGAAAATCCTACTGCTACCAAATCTGTTCAAGAGCCAAGCGAAGAGTGATATGACGATGCAACACGATATCACTAGCATGACCTTCGCCGGTGAGATCTGGGATAGCAGGATCCAAATGGGCCATGTGCATGACAGCAGCATTGCGAATCCCATGAACTCTTCGAACGTAGCGAGCCATTTCCCGGGCTTTGGGAGTTTATTTATGATACCTGGAAATATCGATAGCCCTAGGAACGGTACGCCGGCTCCGATTCCTATCGCCGTAAAGACAGCTATTGATTGCGCGAAGCTACTGTTTAACAATGCACTTGCAATCGCTACTCCAGAGAATGGACCGACACATGCCGATGATGCTAGACCTCCCAATGCTCCGCTGAGAAACGACATTACGTACTTGTTGTTGACCTCAAGCTTGACCCTCGGTAATCCACTGATGCTGAATTTCAGGAGGCCCCAGAAGTGCAGGCTGCATGCGAAGAAGGTCAGCAACATCAGGTAGACGACGATTGGGTTTTGCATGTGGAATCCCCAACCAAGCCCTGATATCGCGGGACGTAGCACACTAAGAATAGTCCCAAGAATCACGAATACACTGACCATTCCTAGGAGGCTGGCTAAGCCGTGGATTCTTATGTTTCTCCTCATCCCATCGGACACCTTCATCAGCGTGAATATCTTGATCAAGATGACCGGGAAAACACACGGCATACAGTTTAGGATGACTCCTCCAAGTAGGCCGAAGAGCAGCACTAATAGGAAGCCTGATTGCGCATCAGATGGCTTCTCCACGTTGCTCCAGTTAATGCCGTCGAGGTCCTCCTGAGTTAGCATCTCATTCAAAGCCAAGACCCCAGCTTTGTGTTGTGGGATACACGAGTTACTGCATACAACGTAGAACATGTCATACGATACCGGTGAATCTTTATCGAGAATTCTTAGCTTGTAAAAAACGGAGAAGCTGCTGGTGTATCCTTTGTAGCCACTCGGCAATCCATCAGGCCCCGCGATATCCACAGATTGAGGCCACACGATATCAAGGACCTCAGCGTTCTTCCAGGTGATGCGTGGTGCTCCACCCCGTCCCTTTCCTTCCATCGCGGAGAAGTGCTCCCCGTCCTGAACCTCGAAGTCTGCCGCTACCACAACGGTCTCCACACCAGAATCAGAGTGACTGCTACTAGACGTCCTGAATGTTACATCTGAGAAAGCTGCACATGATAGCGCAAAGGCCACCACGAAACAAAGTAGCAAACTACGAAGAAGCCGCACAATACCTCAAACCCTCCGGGCGTTCCAGCTTCCCTACTCGCCCGCAGGCAGAAAGCAAAACAAGCAACAACAGGAAAACAAAATGGTGGGCGATGACGGATTCGAACCGCCGACCCTCTCGGTGTAAACGAGATGCTCTACCACTGAGCCAATCGCCCAACATATTCATCGGGGTTACTTCGAACGTTTTGCAACAGCGTCCTTCAATTGCTTTCCTGCCCGAAACTTTGGGAGGTCACGAGCTGGGATCTTCATCGGAGCCCCTGTCCTCATATTCCGTCCTTCCGTTGCACTCCTGTGCGTTGTCATAAACGTACCAAACCCAACGAGGCGAATCTCTTCCCCGCGAGCCAACACAGCCTTCACAGTCTCAATGAAGGCACTCAACATCTTATCGGCATCCGCCTTCTTTAGCTCTGCGGCCCCAGCTATACTAGAGACCAACTCAACCCTATTCATTTTTCCTCAAACCCTTGAAACACAGTCTAACTGACCACCAATATGCCTCATGCTACTATCGAAAGCATTCGAGCGTCAATCTAAATTTTGTGATTGTAATAAGTTTATCCCCCATAAGACAACTCAGCTGCCTCAAGAACATTACCAACGTACTCCATAGGAGTGAGTCATTTCAACCCATAATGTCGCCTCCTCACCTAACGAATAAGTCTTAATACTCATTCTAGAGGCCTTTGGGTATGAACGGAATATGGGCATAACTCTGCTGAGTTACACACATATTTCCGTTCACAACATCTGCTATTTTTGTCTCATATGTGTTTGAACTTAGGCAGGTTGTACAAATTCATCTTACCTGAAGATCATCTTATGAGCGGTCAGGATGTGTACTCAGGAATGCTTGGCGTCTCGCGTAGATACGTTGCATGACTTCCCTGGTGAGGTTGTCATCATCGTTCATTAGGAGCTCCCTTGGCAACGTCCTCGGATGGGCTATCCCTTCCATCCTAGCTTGCGCGTAGAACTTGATTCTGGCTAGTGGAGAGTTCGCTCTTGCTTCCTCTATTTGTTTCATACTCGGTTCAGCGGGATTTCTGTTCCAACGCGGAAGTGGTGGTTGCCTCGTGCCGTCAGGAGGATTGGGCTGTGGGGGCAGCAGTTCCACCACCCTATCTGCCTCCTCGTGAGTGACTGCCCCCCGCGCTGCAAGGTGCTGTAGCGCTCTCAGGACAAAATTCCTTATTTCGTCATCATTCATCCCGCACTCTTCTCCTAAGAATCTCGCGAGATGCTCTGGTGCTGTGACCACGTCCGGGATCCTGGTGGACTCGCTTGTGTTCTGCTGCTCTTCATCCTGCATTGCCTCGAACGCCCCCCAAGCGTGTCCCTCGTACTGGAGGTGCTGCAGGACCTTGTACGTCATTGCTGGAGATGTTGTTACGGGGGGTGGTGGGCTCGCGTGTATGATGTTGGTTGCGCTCGTCAGGGTCTCGGTGTGTATCTGTTCGTCACTGAGTCCACCGAATGTTTCCTTCAGGGTTCTCAGGCTCCTAGCGGTTCCGGGGGTGGCATCCATTGCGCGAAGGGCTGCTAGCTCCATTATGCTCTGCGGGGTGGTTCCTACTGCTTCTTCTGTCTGGGCTCTCTGCTGGTCGTGCTCGGCCTCTTCTTGTAGTGCTAGGTAGGTCCTCACGCCCTTGTAGCAGTAGCTTGCCAGGACCTCTTCGGCAATGCGGTCGGCTACTTTCCGCTTGCTGGTTAGGAAGCCGTCTTCCTCCCAGGTAGCTCCAAGAGTGTCGAGGCGGTCGCTTCTTAGCGCCTGGTATATTGCTTGGACTATGCTGTCTTTGCCAATTTCGTAGGACAGATCTCTGTCCCGGGGAGGTCTGCATTCGTACGCGACGCCAAGGAGTATTCCCATGACGGAGTGGGCACACGCCTCCAGCATGATGGTGGTACGGATCCGTTGGGGCGTCCATCCGTGACGCCGATACTCCGCCTTATCCTGCTCCCTCTGCAGCGTTGCCTCCTGCCTCCTCTGCTGCACGCTCACGACGGTTTGTAACGCCGTGAGCAGATAGTCGGCGACCGATGTGGGGTGTATTCGCCCATCTACGTACTCTGCCACGAATGGGGTTCTGCCATACGGGGCTCGCGGGTCGCTGGGTGGTGGATCGCCTTCGTGTGTGTAGCACTTGATTCGCCGAAGATCACGCTGCAATCCTGGGGGTGCTATCGCTCTCTGCGTTAGTGCGTCCGGGGCGTACATAGGGTATATGTGTGCTATGTTGCTTGCCTCTATTCGCGCTCGTCCTGCGATCGTTATGCATTGAGCGGTCGCTCTAGTCAGCCTGGCTGCTCTCTGCTCTGTGGCGCAGCTGTCCTGCCTCGCTGTCAGCAGGGTCTGCACGACTGCTCTGACATCTATATCCTGCGCCGGGTCAGCTGTCTCGGGCATGAGGGCAACTATTGCGATCATTAGTGGATTGTTTGGTCCCTCACCGCCTCTGCGCGCCATCATCTCTAGCATGTGTCTGGCGTTAGTTAGGTGATTGCGCTGGAGGATGTATTCCACCTCATTGATCCAGAACCGTGCTAAATCTGGTTCGTTTATTGTTATCCAGTCGGCTTGTAACTGCACCCGGTCTATTACCTTTGTTGCGCGCGGGTCATCGTAAGGGATTTGTGCGGGTTTCGGTTGGCCGAATGCGGAGACATCCGGCCCAGGCGCGTAGTCTAGTCCTCTCATGGTGTGTCCGGTAGTTGTAGCTAGGGTGGCTACTATTAGGTATTTCGCTACTCGTTTCTTCATTGTTTCTCACTATTTGTGGTAGCAGAGGCGTAACGACGCCCTCAGGCAAGTGCCCAATCTCTAGTGTATTATACCATTTATTATCAGATGTTTCAACCGCATTTCAGTGGTTTGTACAAATTCATCCTACCCGAAGATCATCTTGTGAATGGTGTTGACGGCAAGTTCGGTCTGAAGGCGGGGGACGACGAGTGATACCGACAGCTCACCACACAGCGTGGCCTTTGTGCTGATGGACTGGCTGGAGAGAGAAGAGATTGCCTCCTCAGTAAGGCCAGCGCAATTACCAAGATCACGTCCCACCATCGTAACGAGGCCGACATCATCATCGTAGTCAGCGTTGCATTCTCCCTTGATCGACTGTGGGATGATGTACTTGTTATCGGATATGCGCCTTATGAACAGGGCATCGCTTGCTAAGCACCTCTCACAAATATCTCCTTGCTTCTTGACGGTAGCAACTGTGACCCCACTATGGTGGGCGATTCCGGCGATTTTCCATTTTGTCGAAACATACGATGTCGAGTCTGCAACGACCGTGCCGCCACCATCAGAAAAGCTCGACACAACACTAATCTCGATTCCGTACTTCTTCGCTGCTAGGACGGATCTAGCCTGCAGGACAGTCGCCCCACAGAGTGACAGCTCATACATCTCATCATATGATATAGCATCAAGCCTCCTGCAGTCAATCGATATCCTTGGATCGGCTGTGTACACTCCATCGACGTCTGTGTATATGAAGCACCTATCTGCATCGATAGAATTCGCTACTGCGCAGGCTGTAGCGTCGGATCCGCCTCTTCCAATCGTACAGATCGCACCATCATTTATACCCTGAAAGCCGGTGATCACCGGCACCACTCCGGCATCAAGTTCACCTAGTATTTTGTCACAGCAAACACTGCTGATGGATGAGTTAGAGAACTCGCCGCCTGCCAGTATCGGAATCTGCCAGGCATTAAATGACTTAGCCGGAATACCGGCAGAGCAAAGGCACATGGAGAGCAGGCCTGCTGCCACCTGCTCTCCGGAGCTTATCACAGCATCATATTCGCGGTTATGACAGGGGCTACAAAACTGCTTTGTCAGCTCTATGAGTTGGTTCGTTACGCCATGCATAGCCGATGTCACTACTACAACCCGATTGCCAGATGTGATATGCCTAGAAACGATCTCAGCTACATGCATCATACGTGCTGCATTAGCAACCGAAGAGCCTCCGAATTTTAAGACCTCTAGTCCCACTATTTCTCCCAGATCACGCTTTATAATCTATCCATCCGATATTCCCATCTGGCCTCTTGTACACGACATTGATACGATCCGACTCGGCATTCTTGAACATCACAACTGGAGAGTCAGTAAGGTCTAGCTTCATGACTGCCTCACTGACGCTGAGTGATAACACATACCCATCCTGCTCCGCGATCACAAGGTGCTCTTCATCTTTCTCATCTGACTGCGGTTGCTTCCTCTCAAGAACATACTTGATTGCAGCATTCCCAGCGTCGTCCCATTTCTTTTTCTTGTACTTGTTGATGAGACGATTCTTATGTTTAGCCAGAAGGGTGACAAGCCTTGCTAGTGCCGCATCAACAGCAGTGTATGCGTCATGCGAGGTTCCTTGTGAATGTATGACAAACCCCTTATGAAGATACACTCCTGCTTCAGCCTTAAATACCCTACTGTCCTTCTTTACGGTGACGGAGGCATCAACATCCTCCTCTAGATATTTTTGCATAATACGAGACACAGCATCCGATATGTACTCTCTAAGGCTATCTCCCAAATCCACCCCTTTTCCTGTAATTTTAGTGCTCATCATGTCCTCACATCAGTCGAGAAAACTAGTGAGCATATTAGCAAGGATGCCTGATTATGTGAAACGAAAAAGGTCAGAATCATGAGATGCTTGCAGAGAGGGTAGATTGGAAGAGACGAGAGTAGTGATACCACCATTCACCACACACACCCAGGCACCCTCATCACCATCAAGTGTAGATGGTGGCGAGGATGCCCAGGAGGATTAACACATCAGTGTGTTACGGACCAGGACGACGATTAGCATCAGGTAGCGGCTGAGCCACTACCTGATGATTGGCCCAGCCAACTGAGACGTCTTTCCCAGTAGATATACGCCCCCAAGCCGCCGTGCCAGACGGGATGCCTTCTGCTCTCAAGTCGATTCGTATCTGCCCATTTGGAGTCTCGACCACGCTAAGACTAATATTCGGCCCTCCACCTCCTGGCCTGGGCACCACCCTCCCATTCCCATCTTCCACTCCCCACACTTCACTCACCGCTGCTATCAGCATGGCTACTGCCATAACCAGTCTGCTGTTCATTTCACATTCTCCTTATACGCCATCTAGGTCGAAGTGGGCTAGCCTTCTTCCACTCCCTGAGGGCTACTACCTGAGGGAGTAGGAGGAAAGTAACGAATAACGCCCTCAGTCACGCCGCCATCTGAACCGGTAAACTTTCCCGATATCTTGCCCCCGGCTGGTACATAGCCCCTCACAACACTACGTATCCCACCGTTCGCGTCCTGCATCTTCACAAGTTCCATATACCCCCCCCGCCTAGGGCCCCCTCACCAAACTGCTGCGCGTGCCTACTCCCATTCCCATCTTCCATCGCCTTCACCTCACTCACGCCCATCGCTGCCACCAGCAGGGCTACTGTTATCATTAGTTTGTTGTTCATTTTGTTTCTCCTTTCATTAGGTTATGTTTTACTGATGGCCTGGTTTCCAGTCCCCATCATCAGGATCGTCACTAGAGACACTGCTGCTCCCGTCTGTCGGGTCTGCAGCTGGCTCCTGTGGTTGGGTTGCTCCTTCCACATAATTCCCATCCTTGGGATCATCGCTCGTCGGCCAATCTGTGAGATCATCATCTCCATCTTGTATGACGCCTGGTATCTTCACCTGATCCCCATCGGTTTGTCCGCCCCTCGATCCACCTTCCAGCAAATCAAGTGGTATTTGATTCGGAGCCCCACCGACTGATACTTTCCGTGTTATAGAATTCCCCTTCCTTCTCGATCCGGGGAATCCTACACGCCGCATCCCAGCCACCTCACCGACACCTATCCCCGCCACCACCAGCAATGCTACAGCCATCTTCAGCCTGCCACTCATCCTGCTACTCCTCTCGTCAAGTTACGGTGTTGCTGCATCATCATTTCTTTATGACTGGTGACTCGACCTCCACCGTCCAACCATCGCCGAAGTCTAGATGCTCTTCAGGTGGTTGTGGATTCTGCTCGACTGGTGGTTGCGAGGGCGGACGTGGCAGGCCTGCGCCTATCACACTCGGGGCACCGTGTATGACGGACGGGAACTCTCCATCCACCACATCCTCCTCTCCTGAACCCGAACCGGGATTGAGGAAAGCTTGGAGCCCGCCTAGTGCTTGGCTCTCAGCGGTGCTGAGCTCTGGCGCATCCTCTGGCCCATCCTCTGGAGGGGGAACGGGACGAGGCGGATCCGCTCTACTCACCTCCACTACTCTCGCTTGAGGTGGTGTATCGGGGCGGTGGAGGCCGACCATCATTATTCCGAATGGAGTTATGACTATGCGCGCGCTTACGGCTTGGCGGCTGTCTGGCACTTCCTCCTCTTCTCCTGAACCTTCAAGAAGGGCGTCGATCTGGGGACTCTCTCCAATTGGCCGGGCTGCATCTGCATTATCTGGGTGCGCATATCCCCTACGTGTCGCCTTCACCTCTTCCGCAACTCCTGCCGTTGCAAGTAGCATCACTGCTGTTTTCAGTTTGTTGTTCATACGCTCCGTGGCACTTTGTTACCGTTGGAGAGAATTTTAGGCTTATATTATTTCAGTGTCAATGCGATTTGATATGAGAAAAATGCCTCCCAAAAACGAAGGCCACTCCACCTTTCTAACCACGCTTCTTCTCAGGTACGGTGTATATTGGACGTCGATCGGACTGTTTGTCATCGGTTGGCGTATCGGACAATATACCGAAGTCAACCTGTGGTGAGACTGCCCGCCCTCGCATGTATGCTCCCGCTTCTGATAGCCACATTTTTGCTGGCAAGGGCTGCTCCTCTCTGGGAATCCTCCGTTCCTGCCTCATCCCATCCACCTTCCCCGTAATTCCCGCAGCTGCTAGCATCATCACCATCGTTAGTTTGCTTTTCATATTGTTTCCCCTCTTTAAGGATGTGTGCACCCGTAAGTATGTTACATAGGAAAGGATCAAGATTGAAGATTTTTTTGAAAGAATGTGACGCAGAGGCGGCCTAGGCTAGCCACCTCAAATCGTGAAACTGAATGCGGGAGAGCTCTCAAACAAAGATAGATGAATCCTGAAAATTGTGCTATATTGCATGCGGTGAACGCTCAAAAGCTGGAATGCTAATGGTTTGTAAAAAATGGGTTCGTTCGAGGGAAGCAGCGGTATCTATGTAAAGACTGCAATTACAATTTCATAGATGGTGATGGAAGAAGAAAGCTCAATGACCCCAGAAAACCCCTTGCTGTACTACTGTGTGCTAT
>JAIRZU010000059.1 GCA_031267075.1 Holosporales bacterium | reverse complement strand
GTGGAATTACTGTCTGAAAGACGGGGAATGGTCCTGAGGAGGAGTTGAGCAAAGCTCCTACAGGAGAAAGAGGTGAAATTACTGGCTGAGGAATGCTGGACAGTCCCTGGTTGAGGGATGGGATTCCCAGAGTAAAACCTGGACAACCAGGGAAAGGCCTGGGCACCTCTGATGGGTATCTGCCAGAAAGAGGTGAAATTACTGGCTGAAAGCCGGTGGGTGGGCTTGAGTAGGGGGGTGGGATTTCCAGAGTAAAACCTGGACAACCAGGGAAAGACCTGGGCACCTTTGATGGGTATCTGCCAGAACCTCTAGCCATAACATCGTTCATAACTGCGCACGTAGTTACAGCTACGAGCATCATTCTGATCCTACTCTTCATGCTTCTCATTCCTGTCTCACGATTAAGCGCTTGATCGTATATTAGCAAACAACGAAAAGAGATGACATCATGTATCGCGACTTATGGCCATAGGCCCGAAGAAACATTCCTCCACCCCTAGCTCTTACCCACCTCTATCAGAAATCCGCTCGGGGAACCAGTCCTTTCCCTCATAACTCCTCAACGACTCACTACGCTCAGGCTTCTCCTGCTGTGAGGCGTTTTCTCTCGGAGATTCTGGCGCTCTTACCTGTCCTGCCTCTGAGGTAGTATAGCTTTGCTCTCCTCACTCTTCCGTGCTTCGTAATTTCGACGCTGATGTTGGGAGAGTAGGTATGGAACAACCTCTCGACTCCCTCTCCATTTGTTATTTTCCTGACCTTAAACGAGGAGCCGATACCGCGATGCTTCATGGCTATCACGACTCCTTCGAACGACTGCATTCTCTCCTTTGCACCTTCGGTCACCTTCACCAGTACCTTAACAGAATCACCAGGTCTGAACTTCTTAACTGGACGCAAAGCCGTTAATCTCTTTATGTTCTCACTTTCAATCTGCTCTATCAAATTCATGCTGGCCGCTCCTAACTTCTCACTACACCTGGTCATCACTGCAACGCTTCCGCCACAGATCTGGCCTTGCGCTACGAGTTACAATTTCCGACTGTTCTAGCCTCCACCCGTCTATCGCCTTATGGTTACCGGACAACAGGACGGACGGTACCTCAACACCGTTCCAAACTGCAGGTCTAGTGTACTGCGGATACTCCAGCAAGTCAACCTCAAAACTTTCATGTACCGTGGAATCGCAGTTGTTCATGATTCCAGGGAGGAAGCGCAGGCATGAATCCATGACTACCATCGCCGGGATTTCCCCGCCAAATAGGATGTAGTCGCCTATGCTAACCTCCATCATTCCGTGATGAGTTTTCCAATGATCGACCACGCGCTGATCTACTCCCTCGTAGCGCCCACATAGGATTATCAGACCATCCTGCCCATCCATAAGATCCCTTGCAACTCTGTTCGTAAACACAGATCCACCTGCTGTCATAAATATGATTTTGGGGTTGCCGTTGTATGCTGATAATGCGGCCGTCAGAGCACGATCAACAACATCAGGTTTCATGATCATACCGGCTCCACCACCATATGGAGAGTCATCTACAGTGTGGTGTTTATCCTCTGCGAAGTCCCTGATATTCACGGCTTTCAAATCCCACAGCTGCCCAAGACTCTTGCCGCATAGGCTGTAAGATAGGGGGCCAGGAAACATCTCAGGGAAGATTGTTACTACTGTGATTAGCACGTCAATTATCCTACTCTGCTAGAAGCATATCCTTCGGATTGAAGCTCAGCGTTATATCCTTCCACTCATTGTACTTATCCTCCGGCAGTTGGAAGTGGTTGCAGTCCGGATCCATCACGGCCCTGAGTGCACTCTCAGCTGCGATCTTAAAGTTTGAGTCATGGTTCATCCTGCCCTGATCAACCACCTTCGCTTTCACTACCTTTCCTTCCTTGCTCAACTCCATCTCGACATCAACCACCAAATCCTCAGCATTCTCTAGACCGGCTGGGAAGTACCAGCACTTCCGGATTGTCTGACGAATCAGATCAATTTGAGTGGCAGTCAGCGTCTCCCCAACCTCCTCAGCATTAATGCCTTCGTTAGCATTATCGCCGTCGGCTAGTGCGCCGGTGAGCAGGCTATCTAGGGACTTCTTGGCTAGCTTCGGATCGTAATCACGACGTCTCTTATTCTGCTGCAGGTTAACAACCGCCTTGCTGTTCGACTTCGGTTTCGATGGTTTCTTGTTCTTGTTAGTATCCGGCTTTTTGACCGGCTTCTTCGCGGCTGGCTCAGCAGCTTTCTTCTTCGGTTGTTCCTTCTCGGGCTTCTTAGCCTCATCGATAGCTACTGCCTTCGGGTCATCTACAGGCTTAGGTGGTTCCTCTTTTTCAGGCTCTGGTTCCTTCTTCTTATCCTCGGCTGGTTCGTGTTCCTCTGGTTTTGGCTTACTCTCTTTAACCGGTTCGCTCCTATCCAATTGAGGACGCCCAGTCTCTTCGGCTTGGGATTGCGTCTTACTCAGCTTACCGTTGGTTCTGGATAGCACGGGTGCCTTGCTCTTTTCGCCGATCTCAACGAAATCAAAGACTGCGTAACCTGAGTCCTTTATCTTTGTAGAAAACATATCACCGAAATTCCCACAGGCCAGTATGATTATGAGGCCATGGAGAACTAGGGATATGAGCAGAGGTATGTTATGCATCACCTGCCCTTTTTGATACCACGTCCAGTTGCGCGTCCACTATTGCGCCGCGGCTGAGAAGATGCCTTGCTTGGAGATTGCTGCTTCATTATTGAATTCAGCAAACTAGCCGTAGATGGGGGTTTTGCCGGTTGAGCTGATCGCAATTTCGAAGGAGAAGACGTTGTTGCTTTCTGGGGAGTGGGAGCTGTTTCTTTTGAAGGAGGATGCGTTGTTCCTTGAGGCTGAGGCAGTGGTGATGCTCCGCTATCCGTAGCGAGCTCGGCAATCAGTGATACCTTACAAACACCAAGCGAAGAGATCATTCCCATGATCCTCATTATCTCGCCATATGGTAGTTCCTTATCACCCCTAACGTACACTGTATCACTCTTCCTATCCTCAAGTAACGAGGGGATTTGCGTGGCTAGCTCCTCGGGTGTAACCCCCGTCTCATCCACGTACAATTGAGAGTCCTTGTCGATCGATATTATTATGGGCTTGGATTTTGAATCATCGAGAGCTGCAGCTTTGGTCTTCGGGAGATCGACCTTAACCCCGACATTCATCATCGGTGCCGTGATCATAAAGATGATTATCAGCACGAGCATGACCTCAACGAGAGGTGCGATGTTGATGTATATATTGGGCTGCTCTCCCCTGCGTTTCCTAGCGCTCATTGCACTGCCTCGATATCACTGAATTGAACTCCTCTGCAAATGTCTCGAGTCTATTGACATACCTGTTTATGTCATTCATAATCTTATTATAGCCTACCGCTGCCGGGATTGCTGCGACTATGCCGATAGCGGTGGTGAATAGGGCCTCGGATATGATTGGGGCTACCGTCGCCAGGTTGGCACTCTGCTGAATTGCAATTGCCCTCAAGCCATTTAAGATTCCAAGGACAGTACCGAACAGACCGACGATGACTCCATTAGTTCCGAGAGATGCAAGGAAGCCCATGTGCTTTTCGAGTTCATCAACTTCCTTCCTTATCGCTATCTGCATGGCTCTATCGATTCTTCTTTCGAGAATCATCACGGTGTCGTAATCCCTTGTGTTCTTATCAGAGAAGCTTTTCCATTCTGCCATAGCGGCACAGAACACGTTCGTCATAGGATCGAATGCGGTTTCTTTTAGGTCTTGGTACAACGTCTCCAGTGGCGTTCCAGACCAGAAGTTATCTTCGAAGTAGTCGGCATCTGCCTTCAGTCTTTTCAGTTTCAGATGCTTCCCTATGATGATGGTCCAGGACCAAACCGATGATACTATGAGAATGATTACAACGAGCTTAATCACGAACCCAGCATTCCAGAACATTGAAAGCACGGATGAATCCTGTGGAGTCTGCGTCAGAGCGATGTTCGCCGCAATGTCAGGCCTCGTTACATTGTTAATTACCTCAGAAGCAACCCCAGGCAATTGAGAGCTCTCCATGACAACACTTAAAAATTGGAATACGAACCACACCATTGTACATCAATTACAGGGCATAGTAAAACCAGAGAATGCACGTGTGTATAGGTTCTTCCACACTCCCACCCCTCTCGAGGACCTTAGTGCAGGTCCTGAGAAATGGTGGGGAGTTGTGGGTTGGTTATAGCGGACTCTTGCTCTGATTATAGTACGTTAGGCTGCGTGGTGTGTCGCAGTCGTATGGTGGTTGCGCGTCCGTGTGGACTACTACGACGGGAATCTTGGCTTGTTGAGCTTCCATTGTGAAAGAGGGGGGGAGTGTCATGTACTCCTGCACCGCTATTCGCACTACCAGTACGTCGGGATCCATGCCATTATCAAATCGGGCTGTGCGGACCACGCTCCCTAGCTTGGCTATTTCTCCGGGGTATTCATCCCTGAGTTGCTGGTCGGTTTCTAGGCAGAGAGTTATTCTGTATGGTGGGTGTCCCCACCCTATGCACCGGTTGATCATCTCACTGGCTGCCTCGAACGGGGCCGGTTGTGTCTCACGTCTGCCTGTAGTTTGTATGGCCGTCATGTTGCCGTCGTCATTTACTATAGTGATTGTAGGGTTGCTCTGCCACTCGTAGTGGAGCGGTTGATAATTCTCTGTGCACAACGGCGAACCCTCTGTGTACACCAGTGGGGCTCCTGTGCACAGTGGTATGTGTTCTTGTGAGGGAGAGAGAACGGCTAGATTTTGGTCCTGATCTCTGTCCGCGGCTTGGGCCGCACTACTCCACTCTATGACTCCGACTAGCACTGCTGCCGCTATCAAAATTGCTTTCTTCATTTGTTTCATCCTTAAAAGTGATTTCTATCTCGCTAGCAGTATACCAGAGGCTTTTCTGAAAGGCATGTTATTTTTACCTAACGCTATTTTATCGCGAAACAACTC
>JAIRZU010000029.1 GCA_031267075.1 Holosporales bacterium | reverse complement strand
GTCGAAATTCAAAAGAAGTTCGGTGTCCTAAAGAAGTCATCAATTGTGGTAGACCTAGGAGCCGCGCCTGGAAGCTGGTCTCAAGTAGCCTCAACACTGTGCAAGCAGGTAATCGCGGTTGATCTCTTAGACATCAAACCGCTGCCGGGAGTGCACAGATGGTACCACAGCTGTGCCCAGGGCTACTTTTAGTCAGTTGGATGGAATGGGGGGAGGCATTAAGGGTAAGGTACCGGAGGTGTTAAGTCTGGGGTTTGCCGGTCTTTGGCATCAGCCTGTATCCGGCGTACTTGTTCGCGGGCCTCAGATGAAAGGCTGCCATAGGTTTCGAGCAAGAATCGTTTACGGTCCTCTTCCTTCTCATAGGATTCGCCCGCCATCTTCCATACCTTATAGAGGAAGTCGGCTACCCAATCATCGTAATCCGTGTCGCTTCCGGCATAGAGCGCATCTACGAGGGTCCAGTGTTGTGATGTACTGGAGATTGGTAGTACTGCACTGTAAGTTGGTGGAGGAGCCTGAATCTGTGTGGTATTGCCCCCCCTCCCCTTCTGTCGGGTGGGCCTTCGACTATCTCCAGAGGCATGAAGGGCATCCACCATCAGTGCCGCCATCATTAGTGGGAGTAGGTGTTTTGTCATTAAATTTCTCTCGCATACCCTATCACCTAAATTAGGTGTCATTTTGCTCCTCCCCAGAGCAATAAGTCAACTCTTAATGGCTAGGCTCTTTGTTGGAACAAGGCTGGAGAGCCACCTGAGTTGGTTAAGTGGGTTGCATGATTATTAGCCCGCGCTTCATCATTCTAAGGAGTGGGCGTATTCTGCGTGGTGTGTTTCTCTCCGGGAGATCACAGGGACAGAGACTCGGACGCCATATGGGCGTGGTGATCGAGCTATCCGTGGGCTTCCTCCTCTGATGGCATGCGGCGTGGTGGCCATCGTCTTGGCAGGGAAGCTTGCCATCCCGCCCTTTCTTCACTACAAAGAAACAGATACAATGCAGCATTGAAATCATGGTGGGAAACAGGAAAATGGATTTTCAGCAGATTTTCCGCTCGAATGCTAATGTACCTCTCTGTGCGCTCTGCCTCTCCACTCCGTGTCTCATTGCGAAGTGCGGTGGAGCGGCACTGAGTCAGATTCATCAGGAGATGATTCTGAGTTAGAGTTTGCACTCACCCTCTTCTTATGTCTCAGTTCATTATCGCACTTCGGGCAGAAGCAGTGCTCACCTTGAAGGTAGCCATGAATTGGGCAGATCGAGAAAGTCGGAGTCAGTGTGATGTACGGAATCTTATACCGCGTCAGCACCTTCTTAATCAGGTTTTTGCAGACAGAGTAGTCGGAGATGCGCTCGCCCATGAACAGGTGCACCACCGTACCACCTGTGTACTTTCTCTGCAGCTCCTCCTGGTGGTCGAGGGCTTCGAACAAGTCATCCGTGTAGTTAGCAGGTAGCTGCGAGGAGTTAGTATAATACGGTGCATCCTTGAAGCCAGCCTGAATAATATCCGGATACCTCTTAGCATCCTCCTTTGCGAAGCGGTACATACACCCTTCAGCAGGTGTAGCTTCGAGATTATAAAGGTGGCCGGTATCGACTTGGAATTCAACCAGCATCTCCCTTATATGATCCAGAATCCTCACGGTCAGTGCCTTCCCTTCCTGTGATACGATATCGTAGGAATCACCTGAGAAGTTCCTTACCATCTCATTCATACCATTTACTCCGATCGTGGAGAAGTGGTTCTTTAGTGTACCGAGGTAGCGCTTGGTGAATGGGTACAATCCCTCATCCAGGTAGCGCGCCACCACCTTTCTCTTGAGTTCCAGGCTAGTCTTCGACAGCTTCAACAAATCGTCAAGGTGGGCTATAAGACCAACCTCATCCCCTTTGTGTAGGTAGCCGAGTCTGGCGCAATTGATAGTTACAACTCCGATTGAGCCGGTTTGCTCTGCAGAACCAAAGAGGCTATTTCCACGCTTTAGCAGCTCTCTTAGATCAAGCTGAAGCCTGCAGCACATGGACCTTATCATATTTGGGCTTAGATCTGAGTTGATGAAATTCTGGAAATACGGGATTCCGTACTTGGCAGTCATCTCAAATAGGATATCTACATTCTCTCCATCCCAATCGAAATCCTTCGTAATGTTGTAGGTTGGAATCGGAAATGTGAACACCCTCCCCTTAGCATCACCCCTAGTCATAACCTCTATGTATGCCTTGTTGATCATGTTCATTTCTTTTTGGAGGCTTCCGTAGGTGAAGTCCTGCTCTACTCCTCCAATGATAGGATGCTCATTCTGCAGATCGTCCGGACATACCCAGTCGAAGGTTAGGTTCGTAAATGGTGTCTGCGTTCCCCAGCGAGTTGGGACATTCAGGTTGTATATGAATGACTGCATCTCCTGGTAGACCTCACTGTAGTCCAAGTTATCTATCTTGATGAATGGTGCCATGTAAGTATCGAAGGAGCTAAATGCCTGAGCCCCAGCCCACTCGTTCTGCAGTGTTCCAAGGAAGTTAACGACCTGCGAGAAGGCGGTCGACAGGTGCCTTGGTGGAGATGCCTCTGCCTTACCTCCAACCCCATTAAACCCTTCCTGAATAAGCATCTTCAGGGACCAGCCGGCACAGTAACCACTCAGCATGTCAAGGTCATGGATGTATATGAATCCATTGATATGTGCCTCTGCTACCTTCTGGATATAAATTCTGTTTAGCCAGTAGTTGGCTATCACCTTGCCGGATAGATTTAGTATCAGTCCTCCAAGTGAGTAGCCGAGGTTTGCGTTGGCCTTAACTCTCCAATCAAGCCTGTCGATGTATTCATCAACCGTGGAGACGGCATTCACAAAAGACTGCTGCTCCGATCGCAACTTCGCATGCTGCTCTCTATAGAGGATGTAGGCTTTCGCCGTCTTCAAGTGGTTGTTCTCCACCAGCACCTCCTCAACGATATCCTGGATAGATTCAATCATTGGGACGGATTTGGAATGTTGCTCCTCTAGTTTCGCTACGACATTCCGAGCCAGGAGCTCCGACTCTGGTTGTCCAAATTCTTCTGTTTCGCTTGCAGCTCCAAATATCGCCTTAACGATCTTCTCAAACTCAAACGGTACAAATGTGCCATCTCTCTTGATGACAAACTGCGGTGTGTTGTTGTTCATATTAGAACCTCCTTAAAATACTTATTCATGTCTGTTGTTAAATTTCATGGCTCGTTGCCTCATGAGATATTAGACCTCTTTCAAAACCTTCAGAATCAGAGTTATTGCTAGGAGACACGGAGCGCAGAAGCGGAGTGTACTTAGAGGTACATGAGCATTCGAGCACCGGATCGACGCAGCAAGAAGCTGATTGTGGAGGGTTTGGGGAGGGGGCTATTCTTTTGTCAATCAGCTTGACAATATTCTGAACCCCATAGAGAGCTATGAATGAGCCCATTTTGGGGCCGCTCTCAGAGCCGAACAGTACATTATACAGCGTCAGGAACCAGGCTTTGATATCGCTCTGATAAAACTCCTTTCCCACCTCAAAAACTACATTCTGAAAATCACTTGCTGTCGCTGTATCGTTCATACTCGAAATACGTACCTTAAAATCTTCAAGGACATTTCGCTGCTCTTCTGTTGGAGTAACTGGGATCCTTGAGCCAGCTACAAAATCGTCGTAGTACACAGTTGCAAATTTTGCTATCTTCCGGGTGAAGGCATGGGCATCTTCTGATGCGCCATCTGTGTACTTTTCTATGAACTGCATCAGGACGGTTTCGTCCGAGGTATTGCAGGCCTGCACTAGATTCAAGATCATCGAGAATCTTGGGCAGCCATCATAGCGGGGTGGTGTTCCATTGTGTATATGGTATACTGGGCTATCGACTCTCCTCTCAGCGCTCTCGGTTTGAAACCTGGACAGCGAGTCTAGGTACTCATCCATTGCGTTAGGGATAACGTCGAAGTACAATCTCTTCGCTCTCTGCGGAGACTGAAACATGTAATAGGCCAGACTCTCGGACGGGGCATATCTCAGCCACTCATCCATCGAAAGCCCATTACCTTTAGATTTTGAAATCTTTCTACCCTCGTTGTCAAGAAAAAGTTCATAGGTCAAGTTTTCTGGTGGGAGCCCGCCGATCGCACGGCAGATCTGAGATGACAGTTTGAAGGAATCGATAAGGTCCTTGCCATTCATCTCATAATCCACTCCAATTGCGACCCAACGCATCCCCCAGTCAGCCTTCCACTGAAGCTTGCAATTCCCATCGAGCACCGATGTTTCCTCGAGATTCCCAGTCTCTGGATCCCTATAAACAACAGATGAGTTGTCGGGTTTTACCTCCTCAATTGGAACCTGCAAAACCTTCCCGGTTCTCCTGCAAACAGGCAGGAATGGACTGTATGTCTTTTGACGTTCCTCGCGAAGAGACGGCAGCATTATGCTCATAACCTCATCGAAATTCTCTAGGACCTTAGCTAGGTGATCGTTGAATTTGCCGGACTTGTACATCTCAGTTGAACTCTTAAACTCATACTCAAACCCGAACGAATCTAGGAAGCGCCGCAACATCGCGTTGTTGTGAGCTGCGAAGCTTGGATATTCACCGAACGGATCTGGGACGGCTGTCAGCGGCTTATCCAGATACTGCGCTAGTAGATCCTGATTCGGAACGTTAGATGGTACCTTCCTAAAGCCATCCATGTCGTCTGAGAAAACCACAATCTTAGCTGGGATATCTGACAGCTTTCTGAAGGCATTCATAACGAAGGTAGTTCTCAAGACCTCCCCGAACGTACCGATATGCGGAAGCCCAGATGGCCCGTACCCCGTCTCCAAAATAACAGCCTTCTGGTCACTGGCCTGTACGCGCTTTAGTATCTTACGCGCCTCCTCGAAGGGCCAGGATTTGGCACCATCTAGGTGCTGAGCTAATGGGTCATATTTCACTACGAACCACCTCTGACTGTCATGTAACGTCCAACATAATACCACTTTTACGTGGTCCTTTGCACGTACATATGCTGGAGAGGGGAGGACCTCATCCTCTACGAGAACCCTACTCATGGCGAACGTGTCAGCACCTCCACTGCGTTTTCAGTAACTGCGATTGTGTGCTCGAATTGCGCCGATAGAGATTTGTCAGATGTCACCGCAGTCCACCCATCCTTCATCAATTTTGTCTTATATGAGCCGGCGTTAATCATGGGCTCTATCGTGAAGAACATACCAGGAAGGATCTGCGGACCAGGCTCTTCAGAATCGTAGTGGAGAATCATAGGATCGGCGTGCATCTCCGTTCCTATCCCATGTCCACAATAATTCCGCACGATCGAAAACCCGTGGCGATTTACAAATCCCTGAATCGCCTTCCCGATATCTCCGAAGTACCCGTATGGCCTCACAGCGGAGATACCAACATACATAGCCTTCTCAGTTACTTCAACCAATGTTTGAGCTAGCTTTGTGCAGCTACCAATCATGAAGGTCCTACTCGTATCGCCGTGCCATCCATTGAGTTTGATAGTAACATCGATGTTAACTATGTCGCCGGATTTTAACCTGTAGCTACCAGGGATGCCGTGGCATACAACATTGTTCACTGAGATGCATGTAGAAGCTGGGAATCCCTGATAGCCGAGAGTCGCTGATGTAGCTCCATGCGCCGTGATAAACCCACTACACATGGAGTCAAGCTCACCGGTACTAACCCCCTCAACCATGTGTTCCTCGATGAAAGCCAGAACGCCTGCTGCTAGCTGGCCAGCCTTCCGCATGCCATCCAAATCCCTTGCATCATGAATCTTAATGCAGCTCATCTTTGGTGGCATCTCATGCGAGGACATACCGCATAGTACCACACCTCCAACCATTACAGGAAGAAGGTGGGTATGGTGCTCTTCTACTCCATCGTACTGCCGTCAAGTCCAGGTAGTATCCCATCGAGCTATTTGTGATTGTCGTTTAGTCAAAATGGAAGATTATTTTTTGCACATGGGCGTAAAAATAATTTGCGTTTCAGGAACGTATCATCCTACCATATCTCCAAGCAGGGTCCTTGCTTTCGATACTGAAAATCCGAACTCCTCTGCTAGCTCGGCTGGGGAGCCGGACTGTCCGAATCTATCAATTCCGAGGATTATATCATCTTCCCGCGTCTTGTATTTATGCAGGCAGCTTGAGCTACCAGCCTCCATTATTAGTTTCCTTCCATCTAGGATCGCTGACCTATAGGATTCAGCCTGAGTATCAAATAGCTCGAAGCACGGAGCGGAGACGACTCGTATGTCAAACGATTCAGCAGCTGTCTTAATATCCAAGGCTGGCTGAACTTCAGATCCGGTAGCGATTATCGTCAGTTTCTTCCTGCCGTCATTTGCAAATTGGGCCAACTCATACATCCCTGCTGCAGATAGATTCTCGCTCCTGTCCTGCCTGGGGATTGCCTTGAGCTTTTGCCTTGTTAGGACTATTGCCGATGGAGTGTTACTATTCTTGATGGCTAGCTCTATGCACTCGACGACCTCAGTCCCGCAGCACGGTCTAAACACATTGAAGTTTGGAATTGCTCTTAGAGCGGCGAGCTGCTCGACTGGCTGATGAGTAGCCCCATCTTCACCGACAGCAATCGAGTCGTGGGTGAATATAAAAATGGGAGCGGTGTTCATTAATGCTGCATTCCTGAGGGCCGGCTTCATGTAGTCACTGAATGCGAGAAAGGTCCCTCCAAACGGGATGAATCCCTCTAATGCCAACCCATTCATAATGCAACCCATAGCGTGCTCTCGGATACCATAGTGGATGTAGTTGCCGGTATAATCACCTTTCCTGAGTATGGTACTGCTTCCGGAAAGTGTGTAGCATGACTCAGATAGATCCGCTGCTCCTCCGATGAATACCTCATACTTCGCCATCAATCTCTCGAACACAAAGCCGCTGAAATACCTAGTAGAAGCATCTATGTTGAGCTCGGAGATTTCATGTTTCACCTCACCCAAGAATTTCAGCATATCATTCATGATGGGCTTCGAGATCTGAGATGTAGAGCAGGCCCTGGAGGGAGGGGTAGTGATTGGAGTTGGAGTAATATCACTAGGTACAGTGAATGGCTCCAGCGGCATATTGAGAGCCTTCCTCAGATTTAATGCTTCACTCTGAGATACGCACATGCCGTGGCACTGAGCACTCCCCTCCACATCCGCCCCCTTCCCTATGATCGTACGGAACTCTATAAATACGGGGCGATCAGATTTTTTACCAGTCTCGATCGCACTGGCTATCTGAGTGAAGTCATGCCCATCTGCCTTTAGCACATTGAACCCGTACGCTGCTAATCTGTCGGAATTATCAGTTGTAACATCAGCGGCTCTTCCGTCTATGCAAACGTCGTTACTGTCGAAAATAACGATCAGGTTATCGAGACATAACGATGAGGCCAACGTCAAAGCCTCATGTGAGACTCCCTCCATTAGGCAACCATCACCAACTACCACAAACACCTTGCTTTGTAGCGATTTCCTTTTGAGTGCAATTGCTGTGCCGACTGCAGTTGCTAGCCCCTGCCCCAATGCCCCAGTTGTCATCTCAATACCAATTTCTCTGTTAATCTCTGGGTGGCCTTGGCATGTGCTTCCAAACTGCCTAAAGCCCATGAGATCATTTCTAGTAAGTGGGGTCTTCCCGGAAAGATAAATTGCAGCATACAGCATGGCGCTTGCGTGGCCGACCGACAGGATTAGCCTATCCCTCGTTTCCTCGTATGGGTCGAAGTTCATGCCACCATTGAATAGAACTGATATGATATCGGCCAGTCCGAGTGCCGCACCCTGATGACCTGAGCCAGCTCTGTTAACCATATCAACCGCCAGACACCTCACTGCACTAGCGAAATTTTGTAGCACTGATAGTGGCATGCGGACGTACAATCAATTCCCTCTGTGAGTGCGTGTGATGTGTGATATTAGAACCGAAGATCGGAGATTTGTCAAACGATACTTCCGAGGAGCTTTGCTGTATAATCAACGAGTGTGATAACTCTGCTGTAGCGCATTCTTGATGGCCCTACCACTCCCAATGCTCCCACAACATTCTTCTTGGCATTCTTGTAGGGAGCTACGATCACCGAGCATCCAGATATCTTAAACATGTCAGTGTCGGCGCCTATGAATATCTGTACCCCCTGCGCATCAATGGATTTATCCAAAATGCATTTCAGTGTTTTCTTCTCATCGAGCTTCCTCAGGAGATCTCCAAAATCCGCGATCTCAGATGATTGCTCCACGAGATTTGATTGGCCTTTAACGATGACGTTGTTAGTGTTCTCAGATACGCCGAAGCCAAGGCCTTCCTCTATCACACACTTCGTCAGCCTATCTACTCCGTCGCTCTGGAAATCCACCTCATCCTGAATCTTGTTCCTGATCTCCTCCAGGGTAGCGCCGGTGAATTTTGCGTTGATATACCTGGTAGCCTGATTCAGTTCGCTCCACGAAACGTCTCTTGGAACCTCTATCAATCTGTTCTCCACTACACCATTCTCATTCACTATTACAACGATTGCCCTTCCAGGGCCTAGCAGCACGAAGTCTATGTACTTCACGGCTGAATTCACGGTCGGGACCATGATGAGGCTTACGCAGTTTGATAGTTCAGATAGGATGCTCGATGCCTTCTCGAGAGTAGACTCTATGCTATCCCCAACAGTGTTCTGTGTAGCAGATAGCAGCGCTCCCTTCTCGATGTCCGACAAATCAGATACCTCTATCAGAGAATGAGCAAAGAACCGCCACCCTTCCTCGGTTGGTTTCCTCCCAGCAGATGAATGATCAGCACATAGAATCCCGAGGTCTTCTAGGTCAGCCATAACGTTCCTGATGGTGGCCGGGGAAAGAGGGGTTGGAAGGACCTTGGAGAGGGCTCGCGATCCAACAGCCTCGCCTGTTTCCACATACATCTCAACGAGCTTCTTGAATATCTCGATGTACCGCTTATTCGCTATAATATCGGTATACGACATCGATCTCACTGATCTGCACACACAACCCTGTCACACATAGTCTATATTAGACCTCTCCCCTAAACCTCCACAATCAGTTTCTTGCTGCGTGTCTCCTATCAATAACTTTGATTCTGGAGGCTATTGGATTGAGCTTGCTGTGCTCCCCATCTCCCTCTGAACGGCAAGGACTACTGCTTCATGCATTCAGGGGCGGCAGGGGTTTCAGGCTTATTCGTCCCCGTACACTAAGGCTCGCAGGAACCTCTGCTGTTCTGGTGTGCCTGGGTCAATCATTAAGTCATCGTCCGGTATCCAGCCGTAGAGTTCGAAGGGGTCTTCTGACTGCTCTGGATCTCCTTCCTGTACAGGTGGGTCTTCGTATGCATCTGCAGTACCGGGGGCCTCCTGGTAGGCTGGTTGTGGGGGAGTGGACGGGATCCCCAGGCGTGTGCGTAGGCGCGGGTGTGGGTGTGTACTTGCCATCTGCACCATCAGTGCCTTCCCACCATCGTCCGCCTGCATGTACGCTTGGTGTATGAGTATTGCGGCCGTGATCGGGTATCGTCGTGCTAGGCTAATTGGCCTAGTTCTCAGACTCAGCCGTTCTGCAAGCCCACAGATATCCTCTTTGCGTGTTCTGTGTCCGTATATGGTCCGCAGCCACTCCCGGACCTGGGACTCATTCATGCCCTCACGTCTAAGCATTTCCCTGACAATGGTGTGCTCGTGCTCTGTTCTACGCCCGGGGCCGCTGGGTGCTTCGGGTGCGTCCTCCGTGCTGGACAGCGGTGGACCTTCATCCTCGTTCTGGTGCTCGGCGCGAAACATCTCTACTGCGGCTTCTATCCCGCGTCGCGGATTTCTGCGCGCTGGTGGCATGCTGCTGGTATATAGCCTATCCCTGACCATTTCTGCCCAAATCCTCGCGCCCTGCATCCCTTCTGCTTCTCCAACTGCTATCGCAAGTATGAGTATCCAGATTGCCTTCATGTGTTTGCTTCTTCTGTTTCTAATCATCTCTGTATGTTAGATTCTACCTCACTGGACTACAAAAAAGCAACGGCATTATTTGTTCATATTATCATAGGTGAGTAATGACTAAAGCCTAGCTATGGCCGCACATGGCCCTTACTGTATCGATGATTTTTAGTTGGTCAGGGAGGGCTAGTGCTTCGAGATTCTTAGCATATGGCATTGGGACGTCGGCAGTTGATATTCTAGTTGGTTCACAGTCGAGGTAGTCGAATGCATCCTCAACTACGATCGCCATAATTTCAGCTCCGATTCCGCATGCGGCCCATCCCTCTTCTATGTTCAATATCCTGCCGGTTTTCTTAACCGAAGCCACTATGGTCGCTCTGTCAATTGGCCTAAGGCTAATCAGATTTATAACCTCCGCGGAAATCCCATACTGAGACTGTAGGGTGTCGGCAGCACGCAATGCAAGGTCAACCGATTTGGAGAATGCCGTAATCGTGATGTCAGTTCCTGCCCTTGCGATGATTGCTTTATCGAGTGGGAGTAGCTTACTATCTTCGTTATCTGGGGCATCAAACTCCATCCCATACAGACTCTCATGCTCCAGGAAAATGACTGGGTTGTCATCTCGAATGGCTGCTCGCAGCAGTGCCTTGGCTTCAAACGAGGTGTATGGTGCTACTACCTTTAGGCCGGGACAGTGAGCGTACCAGCTGGCGAAACACTGAGAATGCTGAGCTCCCACATTACCTGGAGGACCGTTAGGTCCACGGAAAACTATAGGGCAGTTGATTGCCCCACCAGACATGTACAATGTTTTCGCCGCGCTATTCACTATGTGATCTATCGCCTGCATCGCGAAGTTGAATGTCATGAATTCCACGATTGGTCTAAGCCCGGCGAACGCCGCTCCTACACATAGCCCTGAGAATCCGTACTCTGTTATCGGTGTATCAATTACCCTGTCCTTTCCGAATTCATCTATGAGGCCTTGGCTCGCCTTGTATGCACCATTGTACAAACCAATCTCTTCTCCCATCAAAAACACATTTGAGTCGGCACGCATTTCAGTGGCGATTGCATCCCTAACTGCAACTCTAAATAACAGGCTACTCACAGCACAACCCCCGTTTCTAGTTCGGATTCATGTGGTGGTGGAGATGCTACTGCAAACTCCGCAGCAGAGTTCACGATGGTAGCAACCTCTTGTTCGATGGCTGCGACCTCAGACTCACTCACTCCAAGGTCGTTAATAAGGAGGTTCTTAACCCTCATGATTGGATCCCTCGTCTTCTTCACGGTTTCCACCTCAGCGCGAGCCCTGTATGTTGCTGGATCTGACATCGAGTGTCCTCTGTACCTGTAGGTATCCATGTGGAGGATGACGGGGCCGCCTCCGTTTCGTGTTTGCTCGATAGCAGCCACTGACTTATCGCGCACATCGAAAACATCCATGCCATCGATACAGATAGTTTGGATGCTGAATGGATCACCTCTGTTAGTTAAGGTCCCGCCTGCTGCTGCTCTATCGACCGACGTCCCCAACCCATAATGATTATTCTCCAGCACGAAGACAACAGGCAGGTTCCATAGAGAGGCCATGTTGAATGTCTCATACACCTGGCCTTGGTTAGCAGCTCCATCTCCGAAGAATACGAATGCTACCCCTCCATCAGCACGGTACTTATGTGCGAAAGCTAGCCCGGCTCCAATCGGCACCTGAGCGCCAACTATTCCATTCCCACCGTAGACAAGCTTCTCTTTGCTGTACATATGCATCGAGCCTCCCTTGCCCTTCGAGCATCCTGTAGCCCTTCCGCATAATTCAGCCATAACGTTTTCAGGTGATACGCCACGCATGAGTATGTGAACGTGATCCCTGTACCCAGTAATTACGCTATCTTGTGGTATCATGTTTTCGGAGAGCCCAACGGCAACGGCTTCCTGCCCTATGTACAGATGGCAGAATCCATAGATGTGTCCTTGAAGATACAGCTCAGCAGCCTTCTCTTCAAACAACCTAGCTAAGATGAGCTTGCGATAAATATCGAGAACCTGCATAAGTGACGTAATCAGCGCTGTCCATCGCAGTATCCGTCGTGCCCAAAAAGCACAACCAGCTCGAACAGTATACCCTCCCTCGGTATGATTTTGCAATAACAATCCCGAACACATGCCTACCTCCTGAAATGAATAAGTCTTAATACTCATTCTAGAGGCCTTTTGGTATGAACGGAATATGGGCATAACTCTGCTGAGTTACACACATATTTCCGTTCACAGCATCTGCTATTTTTTTTCTCACATCTGTTTGAACATGCCGTCTCATATGTCAACAACAATGTACCGCGTGCACGCTACTTTAGCATTCGTCAGTCATCTATACTCATCTGAAAATCCCAAATGTGGATCAAATGGCGTGTTATTTTTC
>JAIRZU010000020.1 GCA_031267075.1 Holosporales bacterium | reverse complement strand
AGTTCATAGGGGAGACGAAGAGATTCCTTGCTGAGTCACATACTATGCTGATCATCTTTGTGTTGGCCCTCAGCTTCATCTACCTCGTAATGGCAGCTCAGTTTGAGAGCTGGATCGATCCATTCATCATTATGCTAACAGTGCCACTAACACTCGTTGGAGGAGTCATAACGCTAGCCAGTATCAACAACACAATCAACATATTTTCAAACATAGGATTCCTAACGTTGGTGGGGCTCATTACGAAGCACGGTATCCTCATAGTCGACTTCGCAAACAAACTCGTTGAAAGTGGAAAGGCTCCTAATGAAGCTATTAAGGAGGCAGCAGTCATGAGACTCCGTCCGATATTGATGACGTCGTTTGCTATGATCCTCGGATCTCTGCCTTTGGCCTTCGCAAGAGGTGCTGGCTGCGAAATCAGAATCCCTCTTGGAGCAGTGATTAGCGGAGGCATGACAGTTGGTACCTTCTTCACTATCTTCATAGTTCCCATCGTCTACACATACGTCTCTGGCTTCAAGAAAACGAGGCGGAGAAAGAAGGGAGTGGCTAAGCCAGCTTAGGAAAGTTGTGCATTTTAATGTTGCACGATATGCGGTGGCGTGTTATAAAAATATTCATGGTGATCCTTGGTAGCTCAGTCGGTAGAGCAAGTGGCTGTTAACCACTGGGTCGGCGGTTCGAGTCCGTCCCAAGGAGCCAGAATTCACAAGGGTTAGGATTTCCACGTTTTCATGATAGGATGATACGTCCCTGAGGTGCAAATTATTTTTACGCCAATGTGAAAAATAATCTTCTCCGTTAACTACTTTTTAACCCTTCACATGCTAACCTACTTATAGAATCTTTATCCTCTAAGGGGAGGAATCCTAATGAAAAGCAAGTTAGTAAGTTTAACGGTAGCACTATGTGTTATAGGCATGGCAGAGGTGTATGGAAGTGGTGGAAGCCGCGGAGTTCTAGAGAGAGAGAGAGAGTCCTGTAGTTGTAAGTAGGGGAGGGAATGATCCTGTAGAAGAAGTACAAGTACCACAGAAGGTGAGTACGGTGTTTGATGGATTCGATAAAACACGCGCTGAGATCGCTAGCCTTACGCAAATGGTAGCCACGCTTGCCACGAGTGTGAGTACGTTGCAGAGCGCACTAAGCGGCATCGTGCTAAGCCTAACCACTGCCATGGATGAGCGAGCTGCGACTGCAGCATCAGCACTCGCTACCGGCCTAAGCAACGTCGAATCAAACCTAACAACTGCTATTGGCACACAGGGGGATGCCCCATCTCTAGCAGATATAGAGAACACCGTGAGTGCTGCACTTGACGACAAGGTTGGAATACCAGAGCACCTTGATGAAGAGACCCAGAAGCTAGTGATTCCAGCGACGAAACTCTATGCTGAAACAAAGGAAATCAAACAAACGTTCCGGAAGACAATCGGAGTCCTGCGCTCGGTCGTGACACCAATAATGTTGACGCTCGTAGAGGAGCTGGCCAAGGACAATCCAATCCCGTTTGTATGGCATGAAGCAATGCTACAAGCTATGCTAGGCGACGTGGTGGATCGTGCAGAAGAGGTAGGCCTACTGCAAGCGAGAGCCGCTTGGGTCAGGCGAGAGGCAGGAGCGGTTCCAATCGAAGCAAACAACACCATGGCCATGATGTACGGAGTGACACACAAAGGAAATGCCTTAGTGCTGATGTACCAAAGCTATGTATATACCTCCAAGGAACAGGAGCATTTCGAAATGATATGTCAAGTGATGAGTGATACGAACCCCACGAGCATAGGAAGGACTGGGCAGGTAGATACTAATACTGCTGGCCACTTTGCGCAGATGCATGAACGATTCCTTGAGGCACTCAAGGAGGTTGAGCGAATCACCGAAATGACCCTAGTTACGTATGGGAAGAACACTTATTACAGCGCGGGCGTACCAACTCCCGGCTATATCCAAGCTATTCCGAACCCGTTTGATCCCGGAACAGACGAGTATACGAGGTACGAATCCTCGAGGTGCCCATGCTTTCCCTCATTGCTCCTACGAGCCGCCGCGCTGTGGCCGGAGAACATCTCTGCGCACTTCTACGGCAGTCTCATAGCCATACACTACCTCAGTCCGGGTGCTACCTCCTTGTTCCCTCCTTGTTCCCTCCTTACTAGCTCAACCAACACCGGCAGAGCCATCCACAAGCTCGGGATCAAGACGGAATCTTGTTGTTAACCCATACCACTGGTAGGATGATGAACAGCATCATGACGACTGAGAGGGCGCAGGCCATTGGCCAATCCAGATTGGTAAAGAACTCCGTCCACAGCACCCTGCCAAACGTGATCGTATCGGCATTCCCTAGCGGCTCTGGAATCACAAATTCTCAAGCTGACATTGTGAAGACCATTATGCATCCACTGATAGCCCCCGACTTCGACAGCGGAACCCTCAATCCCTCATACCACCCAAAATAATTTTCTCCGAGTTACTTAAGGGAGTACGGAAGTATTTATACACCGGTGAGTTGTTGTTTGACTGTGCACCTCTTCGTATGATAGAATCGTCGTTGGCATCCCTGGCGAGATCTTGATTCTGGGGGAGTAGCTCAGTTGGTTAGAGCGCCGGCCTGTCACGCCGGAGGTCGCGGGTTCAAGTCCCGTCTCTCCCGCCATATTTTTTGATGTATCATTCGGAAATCATGGAATTTGTTATCGGCGCATCTGAAGCTGCTGATGGCTGTGATGTGCCAGTTTTCGCCGCGATAGCCATTGGAACCTATATGGTGTCGTTTGCTAAGAATGAATCTGAACGCCTTGGAAAGCCGTGGTATCATGCGGAGTTTCTAGCTATCAAGATGGCATATGAAAAACGTGATGGGATAGGATACCTAGATGACGCCAGCATATACGTCAATTTAGAACCGTGCCATTTCTGTGCTGCTGCTCTAGAAAGAGTAAGAATCAAAAATATATTTTTCGGAGCGTACGATAGCAAATGCGGCGCAATCACCAACAACGCGAGGCTCTTTGACCATTCACAAATCCGCCCAAACGTTGTTGGAGGAATTCAGGAAGAACGGTGCTCCCGCGTTATCTCAGGATTTTTTGAGAGGCTGAGGCATAGCAATTCTGTACTCAAAGATGAATAGGCTCCTCCGCAGATGAGCTCTCAAGCAAGTCTGGGGTTTTGTTTGTGTGCGGATTGTTGTAGCATAGCTGCAGCGGATGTAGGCTCCGAGCAGGTATAGCAAAATGGCGAAGGATAGGATTCCAAGCAATCTCAACGAAGATAAGAAATTCGATAGTTTCATCGACAGCATCGAAGAGGAGATTCGGAACGAAAATTGGAAGAGGCTTTGGGAGAAATATGGGAAGTTGGCAACGGGCGCGACCATCGCTGCTATCATAGCCGTCGGTGGATACAACATGTGGCAAAGGCAGGATCTCCAAGACAGAGAAGCGATCTCGACACGGTACGTTGCTATCCAGAATCTTGCTATGGTCGGTAATGTGAAGGAGGCCCTTTCCCAGCTGAAGGAGCTTTCTTCGATATCGCAGAAAGATTACGCTACCCTCGCTAGATTCGAGTACGCAGCTCTCTTGAGGGCAGGTGGTGATAAGGCCTCCATAGCCGAGTATAAGGCCATATTTGAAAGCGAAAAAACGAATGTCCTAGTTCGGGATTTGGCGTACATCTTCTATATCCTAGCAGCTCTCGACCTGATGCCAGCAAATGATTTGATGCCGCTTATCAGTGGCTTCATACAGACTCTTAAGACTAAGTGTGTAGATGGAGCGTGGACGCTCCTCGCTCAGGAGACTCTGGCTTTTTGTTACATCCAAACTGGAGATAACAATCTGGCGAAGGAGACATTACAATCACTTGCTAGGACCCAGGGAGTTACCGACATTATTGTAGACAGAGTGAAGGTACTACTGCACGCGATATCATAATTGAACAACGTAATTGCAGCGATATCGTTAGCCCTGTTGTGCGTCTGCGCATCTGACGCTAAGGTCGTTCTTAACTCAAAAGTCGTTTCGTTTGATCCAGATAGTGGAGTTATTACGGCAGCCGGCGATGTCGTAGTAACGCAGGAAATGGAAGATCATCGTGTCAGGGAACTCCACACTGACCAGATCGAATATAACAAAACCACGGGAGAGATCAGGCTTAAAGGCAACGCGCTCATCAAGGATTATACGGGCGACTTGTTCTCGGCCAAAAACATTGAACTCGATGCAGATTTCAAAAATGCAATCGCTGAGGCATTGGTGTTTGTGACGAAGGATTCCATTAAAGTGAAGTCAGGAACATGTCGCAAAAGTGGTGATGTATTTACGTTTAAGGATGCATCATACTCCCCATGTCGCGAGGGACACTGCACTCTTCCGCTCTGGGACCTCGCAGCAGAAACCGTGGTTTATGACCGCAAGGAGAAGAAGTTTATCTACAAAAATGTTAAGCTAAGAATCAAGGGAGTTCCGGTGCTATTCACTCCATACCTCACACACCCATCTCCAGAGGTGAAGCGAAAAACTGGAGTCCTGACTCCGATAATCCGGCACTGTTCCAAGAGCGGCTTATTCGTTGGGATTCCGTTTTACGTAGCAGTCAGCAATAGTAGAGATCTGAAGATTGTCCCATTTTTGAATTCAAAGAAAAGGATGTTGATGGCGACGGAGTATCGTCAGAAGTTCGTGAATGGAGACCTTGATATTTCCGCGAGCGCCCTCTCGAGATCGAAATCCAAAACGGCAGAGAAGGCCGACAAGTACATGAGGTGGCATATAGACTCATCCTACTGCTCCTATAATCTAGACGGAAAGAGTCTGGCGGTGAGATTAAATCGCTCGAAGGATGTGACGTATAAGACGGCGTACCCAGCGGATTTAAGGCGGCATAACAAGTCGTGGTTTGATTCCACCTACAACGACTCTAACGTCATTTTTGAGAAGTATGATCGTAGCTATTTTTTAACCGCGGAGTCACATATCTTCCAGACGGAGGACAAGTACACCGCCCCATCCGTCCTCCCGCATTTTAATTTCAACTGCACGAAAGGGGATTTCACATTCGATGGAGACGTGATGTACCTCGCGAGGAGGCACGCGCAATCCCCAACTCTTGCTAAACGATTCTGCAGGGCTACCAATAAGATCGGCTGGAACAAATCCACGAATTTGAATCAGTTCCTCTTTGAGGTAAACTCCGGAATAAGGACTGATTTTTACAGTGTGGGAGAAGCGCAGAATACCGCCAAGCCTCCTCACAGAATTTTCCCGATTTTCGAGAACCAGGCTACCGTGTCGATGCCGATGGTAAGCAGAATCAAGCTGATCGATAACACGGTGATCTGGGGCCCTAAGGTATCTTTCACGAGTATTGAAACATCGAACAAACGAGTGAATTTTAAGCCAAACGAAGACTCGGTGTTTAACAATTTCAGTGATCTCAATCTCTACGCATTCAACCGGTTTGGTGGGTATGATAGCGTAGATCTAGGAGAGCGCATTTCTACGGGAATCGAGGGCTCTAGTTATAACGATAAGCGCCGCTGGCTCAACGCATTCATCGGTAAATCCACAGCTATCGCGAATCGCAAAAACTCTAGCTTGCGCGGGCGGAATGCAATGGTCGGCAGAGTCGTACTAAAGCCACTAGAGAATGTCTCTGTCAGAATGCGCTTCACCGGCTGCCCTCTCTTCGAAAAATCACAGACCTTCGAGACCGGTGTCAATGCCAGCTATAAAAATGTTTTTGGTGGGGTAGGTTATTTCAGAGATGCCAAAATCAGCGACATCCAAAACAATGGATTATCCCAGCTGAATCTGAACTATGGAATGAAGGTAACAGAGTTCTGGACAGTCACCTGCTCGCAGGTTATAAATTTGAAGCATGATAATGGGAAACATACGCTGGCCCACGGAGTGCTAGCTACCTACGATGATGAATGCTTCACATTTAGCACTGGAATTTACAAGACGAACTTCAAGAAGAATGACGTGAAGCCTAGGGTTGGAGTCGCCCTCACTATCGTATTTAAAACTCTCGGAAGCATTAGAACCCGCAGCCCCCACCAAGGCAATACAGAGCTTGGGAAGGTGGAGTAGGCTGAATCACCTCCTCAAAAAATAATTTCAAACTTTAACTATTTTTTAACCCTCCACATGGCAGCCCACCAAGAGCGAACCCAAAGCCTACAAGTCCGGACCTGGTAGATAGCATGGCCTCACCGAAGTAAAAAATATCATTGACACAAGCCCAATACATGATACGATTATCTTATGCCGTACGGCTGAGGATTGGGGCCGAGAAAACAGATCAATACACCCCCAACCGGACCAGGGGGTGGGATTGGGAGTGTATGCAGGGTAGGCTGAGTTCCTCAGCTGCCGACTTTCTCGATGTACAATGGGTCGAGATGCGGAGGGTGCTTGTCTCCAGTCATATGCTTGGGAAGTATATCAGCACGCCATATGATAAATTCAATAATTGGTCCGCGCTCTATTTTCCCCTGTAGAAAAGCTTTTAGCCACTGCCTGTCTGCCACTTCAAACAGTACAGCATGGTAGCTGCCAACTTCGTAACCGGGAAGCGGTGCTGTATCAGGGGTATTAGGTAAAATAGCGTCCAGATCGTCACGAAGCTCTGGATAGGGTTCTGCTCCGCCTCCATGCCCAACCCTAATCCAAAGCTCCGTATCCTTCTGCACGCGCACGCAGGTTTCAAGCTTGCGTATTTGTTCCCTAGCTCTAGTCTGCGTACCTGGTCCTACAAACAAAGTAGGTGTAGGGTCAGTTGTAGCGTACGCTGGGGTTGATGCACGAGATGCGGCGATTGTCCATCCTGATGGCTGGCCTTGCTTCGTGGTACAGTACCTCACAGAGTATTCGCTCGCGCTTGAGAGTTCTCCACCAAATTTCCCTGTCATCCAGCCTCCATCGAGCTCAGCTGGGTTTTCTAATGTTGCTTGTGTTCGCTGCTTTGCGATCAGGAATGCTATGATTGCTGGACGAGCCCACTGCATGTACTCTGGTTGCAGCAAGCTGTTTATTATCTTGTCAGCCCACTCATTCGCTTGTGCCAGCCAGTGTGTTTCGCAAGTGGCAAAGTACAGTCCAGTTGCCGGCGTTATGCTTACAGTTGGATCAACTGGTGGGTTTGGATCTATGATAACAGGCTCAGGCTCTTTGGCCTCTTCTTCCTCTCCTTCTTCACCCAATTCTTCATCCTCGCCCGTGCTCTCGCTGTCTTTATCTTCGCTACTGCTGATCGGCCCATCGTCATCCCCCACTATTATATCCCGTTGCCGAAACTCCTGGATCGTAGCTGGGTGTCCGATCAACTTCTCGAGAATTGCTAATTTCTGCAATAGGCCATCTACCTCAGATTCAGCGTCTCCTTCTATAGCTACCCTCAGGTCTGCTATCTGATTGATTATAGGATAGACTGGCAGTGCAACTGTGCCTATCAACGCACCTCTAACATCCCTTATTGTCTTCGCAAGTCCTGTGTTAGGACGCGTTAGTTCGAGCTGGGTATTCTTGATGGCCTGAAGTGCTTCTTCCAGTGCTCTAAATAAGGTTTTGATCGTGCCGCCTCTCTCAACTACAGGCTCTCTCTCTCTCTAGAACTCCAGGCCTCACAGGCTATTAGTCCTAGTATGAGTGTTGATGTTACAAGTTTGCTTTTCATGTGTTTCCTCCCCTTAGAGGATAAAGATTTCTATAAGTAGGTTAGCATGTGAAAGGTTAAAATTTAGTTAAAGTTTGAAATTATTTTTCATAGCAAACCAAAATTATCCTCACACCCAGGTATCAAACAATGCACTGGGTAAGCCAGGCAGCGACCTACTCTCCCTCATGCTTAAGCAGAAGTACCATCGGCGCTGGGTGGTTTCACTGTCGAGTTCGGCATGGGATCGCGTGTGGCACTCCCGCCATAACTACCTAGCCAACCCAATGCATCACATTAACGCAGCACTATCAAGGACAGCCCCTGCCCTACCCTTCCATAACATGGAAAAGCTGGGAAGAGGCCAACCCCTTGAACTCTGACTTTTAAGAAGAGAAACAAGCCATTCGGAGTATTAGTATCAGTAAGCTCCACACATTACTGTGCTTCCACACCTGACCTATCAACGTGGTAGTCTACCACGCTCCTAGTTGGGATGATTAGTCTCGAGACGAGTTTCGCGCTTATATGCTTTCAGCGCTTATCTCTTCCATACTGTAGCTACCCTGCTATGCCGTTGGCACGACAACAGGTCCACCAGAGGTATGTCCATTCCGGTCCTTGCGTACTAGGAACAGGCTCTCTCAATCATCCTACACCCACGGCAGATAGGGACCAAACTGTCTCACGACGTTCTGAACCCAGCTCACGTACCACTTTAATTGGCGAACAGCCAAACCCTTGGGACCTTCTTCAGC
>JAIRZU010000035.1 GCA_031267075.1 Holosporales bacterium | reverse complement strand
AGGCCTGCTTCCTCATCAGTCAGCGCACTCTTAATCTCACCCAAAGTGGATGTTATCTCGGTTGTATCAATGTCTACTACTGGGGTGGATTCGCCTGGTGTCTCTGTATGATTACCTGGTGCTGATGCCAGGCTTTCTATCTTCGTTTCAAGATCAGTGCTAACCTGTGTTATCTGGTGTGATATACCACTGACGGCTTCAAGAATGTCTTCCTGTGTTTTGAAGACAGTTCTGGTTGGGATGCTTCTTACAACTGAGGACTCTCTCTCTAGAACTCCAGGCCTCACAGGCTATTAGTTCTAGAATGAGTGTTGATGTTACAAGTTTGCTTTTCATTAGGATTCCTCCCCTTAGAGGATATAAGATTCTATAAGTAGGTTAGCATGTGAAGGGTTAAAATTTAGTTAACGGATGAAATTATTTTTTTGAGTAGGCGGAGCAAACTCCTGCTTATAAAATCTTCACTTGAGACACGGTATCTCAAAGCGTTTGCCATCTTTATAAGAATAAGGTACAGTTGGCTTACGCGATTGTTTGTTTTGTACAATGCAGCCAATCATTTCTTAAATTTTCATAAAATTTCAGAGAAATTGCTTTTGAGGCTATAATATTGATTTATTAACCGTAGGCTGCCACTGCATAACTGAAAAAAAATCTGAATTTAGAATTTTTTTGTTGTATTGCAGACTGAAGTTTTATAAATATCTAGTAGACAGATTACTTTGGTATGGAGACTTTGAATGTCTACGAATTTTGAAGAGAATGACCTTATGGAATACACGATAGATTTAGCCGTGGCGTACCTATCTAACAACCCTGTTGGACCTGACGAGATAGACAAGATACTGGACACGATATTTGTTGCTGTTGATAGGATAGCACAGAAAGTAGAGAATGCTGGGAATAGGCCTGCGCCTACACCAGCCGTTCCGATTGAAGAGTCCGTTCAGGACGCCTATATCGTATGCCTAGAGGATGGGAAGAAACTGCAGATGCTTAAGCGGCATCTAACAACAGTGTACTCCATGACGATAGAGCAGTACAAGGAGCGCTGGGGCTTGCCCATCGACTATCCGGTTGTATCACCAAGCTATGCCAGGCGCAGAAGCGCAATAGCGAAGACGACAGGCCTTGGAAGCACAGGGCGCAAGAAGCTCAAGGTTGCCTAATACACAATCGTCACAGATCCTCACTGGGGCATTATGTTGCGGTGAGGATATCGTGTACTTCCTATAGCGTTGTGTAGTAAGGTTCTGTGTATCTGGTGGTGAAGAGATTGGAATATCTTCTGTGATTTCGTTCGCAGCTGCGAAGGCGGTGTTTGATGTCCCATTTCTGGATCTTATACACAGGGCGCACTCGGTACATACCGCACATCATGAGGCGAACGTAGTGCAGGTGAGTACGCTGCTTAGCATTCAAACTGGTGGGTGCTGTGAGGATTGTGCGTACTGTGCCCAATCCATTAGGAACCAAACCAAAATACCGAAGCAGGTGATCACTGATGTCGCTACGATAGTTGCCGCGGCTGAACAGGCCAAAAAACTTGGGAGCACTAGATTCTGCATGGGCGCTGCCGGACGTCGTCCAGATCCGCAGGTCTTTAAGGTTGCCTGCGAGGCTATCTCAAAGATCAAGAACCTAGGGCTGGAAACGTGCTTAACAATGGGGACCTTGGATGAGGAGCAGGCTATCGCACTCAAGCAGTGTGGGCTTGACTACTACAATCACAACGTTGATACGTCACCGGAGTACTACGATAAAGTGATTACAACGAGGACGCTGGAGGAGAGGATACGGACCATCAAACTTGTCCAAAAACATAAGATTAAAGTTTGCACGGGTGGGATTCTTGGGATGGGCGAGACGAATGATGATCGCATCAAAATGTTGGTTTTGCTCACGAATTTGGAAGAAGCACCAGCCTCTATCTCAATCAACAGACTTGTAAAAATTCCTGGTACAAGACTGGAGACGACGCCTGAAATTGATCCATTTGATTTTGTCAGGTGCATTGCTCTAGCTAGAATCCTGATGCCGCAATCGGTCGTTCGCATATCTGCTGGAAGAGAGACAATGAGTGACGAGCTGCAGGCGCTCTGCTTCTTCGCAGGGGCAAGTGCCATATTCGGTGGGGCTAAGTTGCTTACGACTCCAAACGCCAATGCAGCCTCCGACTCGCAGCTACTAGAGCGCCTCAATATACGGAGGCAAACCGGTGCTGCCATAGCAAAGGAGTAGCCCTCAAAAAAATACCTTACCCACGTGGATCTGGGAAGAGCTGGCTTATGGTATCTCCTATCTCCTCGAGCTTAACGGTTCTTGTATCACTGGAGCCGAGGAAGCGTAGGCTGACTGTTCCATCTGCCTGCTCGTTTCGGCCAACAATAGCTAGTAGCGGAATCTTGCAAACTGAGTACTTCCTGATTTTATAATTGATCTTCTCATACTCAACATCCAGGATGGAACGCACTCCGCATTCTTTCAAGGCACTGCACACCGTTGCGGCGTACTCAGCATTATCATCAGCTATGTTCGCGACTACCACCTGAACTGGGGAGAGCCAGAACGGGAACTTCCCGGCGTAGTGTTCTATCAGGATTCCTATGAATCTTTCGAGTGAGCCAACGATGGCCCTATGCAGCATTACAGGAGTCTTCCTCTCGCCGCTGCTATCGGTGTATGAGATTCCAAACCTCTCTGGCAAGTTAAAATCGACCTGAAGAGTCCCGCACTGCCAGTCGCGCCCGAGACAATCCTTCAGTACGAACTCCAGCTTCGGACCATAGAACGCCCCCTCTCCTTTGTTGACCGTGTATTGCAGGCCTGCAGCCTCTGACGCTTCTTGTAGTGAGCGCTCGGCGATATCCCACACCTCATCTGAGCCAACCCTCTTCTCCGGCCTATCAGAGAACTTGACTGTTATGTCGTTGAAGCCGAATGTCGCGTATACCTCCTTTATCATGGAACAAACATCTATCGTTTCAGATATGATCTGATCCTCTGAGCAAAAGATATGGCCATCGTCCTGCATGAATGCACGTAACCTCATCAGGCCGTGCATCGAGCCAGACGACTCATTCCTATGGCACAATCCAAACTCAGCCATTCTAATCGGGAGATCTCGGTAGCTTTTCACTGCTCCCGTCTTGTAGCAGATTATGTGCCCAGGGCAGTTCATGGGTTTGATCGCCATCGTTGAATCACCATTCTCAACAACGAACATATTTTCTCTGAACTTCTCCCAGTGCCCTGACGTTTCCCAAAGAGAGCGATCCATGAGCTGTGGAGTCTGCACGAGATAGTACCCGTGCCTCCTAATCACATCCGATATATAGTCCTTCAGTAGGTTAAAAATCACATACCCATTCTTCAGCCAGAAAACGCTTCCTGGAGCCGATTCATCTATGTGGAAAATCTCAAGCTCCGGCCCTAGCTTTCTGTGATCCCTCAGCTTAGCCTCCTCGACCATTGCGAAGTACGCTTCCTTCTCTTCTATCGTACTGAAGGCCGTTCCGTAGATTCGCTGGAGCATGTCGTTCCTGCTATCACCTCGCCAGTATGCGCCAGCCACAGATGTTAGTTTAAAGGCATCCTGCGGGATGTATCCGGTGCTAGGTATGTGCGGCCCTCTGCATAGATCCATAAAGCCTCCGATGGAATACACAGAGACTGTATCGGCTTCTAACCCCTCGATTAGCTCCACCTTGTATTTCTGTCCGTTGCTTGAGAAGTGTCTGATGGCCTCCTCCTTGCTCATCACAGATAAAACGAATGGGATGTCTGACTCTATGATCTTCCGCATCCTGTGTTCTATCGCATTCAGATCATCGGTGGAGAATGTCACATCTGATTTTACGTCGTAGTAGAAGCCATCATCTATGGCTGGGCCAATTGCAAACTTCATGCTAGGATCGATTTCAGATAGAGCCAGCGCCAGGACATGAGCTGCGCTGTGCCTCAGGACAGATAGGCCGTCACCGTCACTACTCGTTACCAGCTCAACTGTATCTCCATCCTGCAGATCCGTTGTTAGATCGACTAGCTTGGAAGGGAGTCTATCAATCCTAGCGACTAGAGCCTTCTTCTCGAGGCCTCCATCGCGAGCTACGTCACGTGCCGTTGCTCCATCTGGAAGGATGATCTTGCTGCCATCTTTTAGGAATATGTTCATTAGTATGCTCCGGCTACTCTACCATCTTCGGGACAGAAAACATCCCGAACTTCTGATGCTGTGTGTTCGACAGTAACTCATCCCTTGTGTTGTGCATTGCTGGAACATCAGGCCTTTCAGGGGTACCGACTGTCTGCTCAAGGCGATCATCTTTGACACCAGAAACATCTAGTTGCGCAATCTGATCTATCCAGTCCAAAATACTGCTCATCCCTTCGAGGAATGCTTTGCGCTTTTGGTCGGGAATCCTGAGCCCAGCAAGCTTCGAAATCTTCTCTAACTCATCGTCTGTCAACATGCTCAAAATCTCGGGATTAAGTGGATTATGTGTCTTAATGATAGCACCGGCCATCCCCATTGGCAAGTGGGTTTAATAGCCCATGTATGGTTAATGCCGCGTATATCAACGCTTTTATTAGCAGACACTTGAAGATGCGGGAGGCTGCGAGCTCTGCGAGGGGCGTGAAGATGGTGATCTTTGGAGTGTACGGTGTCGGTAAGTGACATTTACCAGGCTAGTTGATGAAGCTTGTTCAAGTACTAACCACAGTTGTCGCACTTATCATTACCATTGTCAGTATCGCTATCTTCTTCATCCCAGCTCTCATATACTGCATCCACATCTATGTGTATTATATTCGAGTAGGGAATGGAAGTCAAGAGGAGAGGTTGTGGTGTTGCTAATCTATTTCACCCCGAAACTACTCACCACCATCGGTTTTGGGAGGAGCGGACGTAGCGAGGGGAAGCCTGTCCCTGAGGACGAACGCTAGCGTTTCCGGCCCTCCATAGTAGTGCATAAGAGTGGCTGCTAGCTTCTCATCGCACTCTGTCCCGCCGTGTCTGCGGAATACTCTGGATGTGCCATCTGCAGATATTTCGATGATGTATCCCTGATCCTTGGGCATTTCGCTTAAAGCATAAGATGCTATGTCCTCCCCGGTCACACCAATGTCCAAGCCTTCTCGTAAGCAGAACGCGACCACTGAATCGAGTTCTTCGAGGATCGCTTCGTCAAGTGCCAAGCGGGCGTGAGTGAACATACAGAGTGGGGTGCACTCGGGTTCTCCTGGCGCTGCCTCATTGTTCACCATGTTCGCTCTGTGTACTGTTGCTAGCTGCATG
>JAIRZU010000021.1 GCA_031267075.1 Holosporales bacterium | reverse complement strand
TTAAGGAGTTTAGGCGTGTTTTTGCTCGCTTTGATAAAACAATTATTTCTTATATGGCTTATATACACTTTGCTTCTGCTCTGGTTTTGTTGAGATAAAATTCACTCACGGAGCCTAATCAAGACAAAGGGGTGCCCCAAATGATGAGGCAGTTTTTAAGTTGGTATTTTTGGCGTTGCAAAATGCCCAGAAAAAATGGACAATGCCAATAAGAGAGTGGAACTTGGCCCTGAGCCAGTTCTACATCCTCTTTGGTGAGTTTACACAGTAGGGTTGATGGACTCACGGTTCAGTGCTACAGTAGGAGCAGTGACTGAGGAGACAATCAAGATATGGGATAATGGTTCATCCTTGGTGTAGGTGTCTCATATAGGATAGGTGAGGTTCGTTCCTCTAAACAAGTGCTATTCCCAGAGAAGCCACACATGGGCGAATTTAGAATTCGTAATCCTGTGAGGGTTTGTGATAAGCTGGGTATGGCAGAGGTAGGCAATATGGGCATTTATCTGAGGGAAGAAATCATGGTTAATGCTCACCTTGAAAGAGCGCTATTCTTGGATAGGGATGGCGTCATAAACGTTGATAAAATCGATGTGCACCGCAAGGAAGCTTTCGAGTTTATAGATGGGATTTTTGACGTGTGTCGTGCAGCACAGCAGCATGGTTATAAGATTATAGTTATCACAAACCAATCTGGAGTCGCGAGGGGCGTTTATACGGAGGCAGATGTCAGGATGCTGCATGAGTACATGGTAGGTGAGTTTGCTAAGAATGCCATTGAAATTACCGACGTGTATGTGTGTATGAGCCATGATAACTCTCATGAGGATAGGAAGCCAAACCCAGGTATGCTACTCAAGGCGCAGGAAAAGCATGGGCTTGATATGGCAAGCTCAATCCTCGTAGGCGACCACGAACGTGATATCCTGGCAGGAATCAATGCTCATTGTGGCAAGACAATTCTCCTTACTGATGATATAGATGTCACCACCAGCGCCTCCATCAAGGTGACATCACTGCTGGAAATCCTACAATATCTGTTACCCGTTTTTCCTGCGGGCTTTGTAGAGTAGTATCGATACTCCAAGGAGGATAATACAGATTCCTGTGATGGCTACGATTGCCGGGACAGCGTCGAATTTACCATCTGCCACAACATCAGCAATTGTGTAGCCTAGGAAGCAGCCGACTGATGCCCAGCATAATCCTGAAAGGATGTTGAATATGATAAACCGCGGAGGTTTTACCATTGCGGATCCTATGATCAGCGGGCTTATGGTTCTTATCCCATATATGAATCTGAAGGCAAATATGAATAGAACATCCATCTTCCTTAGCAACACGAAAACCCGCTCTCTCGATTTTTCAAGCTTCGGGATTTTGCGGATTATCCAATCGGTACCTACTTTGTATCCTACCCAAAACAAAAGCTGATCAACGATGACGGTAGTGAGGAAAGCTAGGAAGAACACTCTAGTGATGCTGAGATGCCCCATAGCGGCGAAGGCGCTCGCTGTTATTAGTACTAACTCCCCTTCAAAGACAGCGCCAACAAAAACGGCCCAATATCCCCATTCGCGGACGAACTCCGCTATCGCTCCATGATCTGCCATTTCCCTATATTACTGTTCCGCTCCTAACGGCAGCGGCATGTACTAGCATATCGGCAAGTACGCTTTCACCAGCCACCATCGTCTGGCCATTACAAACCTGAGGAATTGCTCCAACTGGAAGCCACACGTCACACCTGCTTCCGAATCTGATCATCCCGAATATCTCACCCTTGCTGACATCTTGGCCTTCGTGGATCTCGCATATGATTCTCCTTCCTATCATTCCGGCTATCTGCACAAACGCCATTGCGTTATTGCTATCACCATTAACCTCGACTACTATCGCATTCCTCTCATTGAGGACGCTAGCTTTATCAAGGGAGGCATTCACGAAAGAGCCGGGATGATACATCACGCTTCTCACCTTGCCAGACACAGGCAACCTGTTAACGTGGACATTGAATAGGCTGAGGAAAATGCTGATCTTATATCTCTGCTCCTCGCCTAGGCCTAGCTCCACAGGCGGAGTTTCTAGAACTACTCCACATACTGTTCCATCGGCTGGACTAACTATTAGGTTCTCATCTGATGGTACGACGCGCTTCGGATTTCTAAAGAAGAAAGCGCAGAAGAGAGTCAGGACTATGCCAACGAGAGCAAGCTTAGCTGAAAACCCAGCGAGTATAAGAGTGAGCACAGCGGCTCCTCCAACGAACAAGAACCCTTCCCTATGAATCGAAAAGTTCACTCCAACAAATCCCATACGCTGACACACGATAATTCTGCATGCTCCGTCGATTCTAGCATACCATTTTTCATGGGGGCAACTATTTAAGTCGCGTCGGTTGAGTTCACCAGCTTTGAGACAACCCACCTGCCTCAAGAACCTTACTAGCCTCCGTGAGTGAATTTTACCTCAACAAAACCAAAACAGAAGCAAAGTGTATATAATACCAAATCCCATTTCCGGTATCAAAAAGATGTTCTTGATTTGCAGGCTGCACAAAGCACGTTTTGGATAATTTGCAACGAGATCTGGTATTAGCCATATAAGAAATAATCGTTTTATCAAAACGAGCAAAAACACGCCTAAATTCCTTAATCTTGCCTATTAAACACTCAACCATATGTCTCTCCTTATAAAGCTCTCTATCAATATCTCTTGGATTTCTACGGTTTGTTCTTGATGGTATCACTGCTACTCCATCATTCCTCTCAATAGACCTAACCACCTCTTGTGAGTCATATCCCTTATCAGCTATAGAGTGTCGTCACGAAACCAAAATATGATATACTGTCCCTGGTTTTTTATGGATTTTTTTAAGAGATTACAGAATTAGCACATCACAGACACGACATATCAAACAAGGCATGGGCATTACTTGAACCCGACCTACCAGGTCGTGTTGGTAGCTGGGGAGGGATGGCAACGAGGTATTGTAAGGAGGTTGATTCTTTCAAGGCAGCTGTCAGATATGTCGTTTGATGATAAGGCTCACCATCTCTTGACGACACCCTCTAGGCCCTGCATAAAATACGAGAACTTGGCACAGTACAAGACGAACAAGCTGTCGACGAAGCCTGTCCGTTGTAATCTGGAAAGGCATTCTGTATTCAGGAATCCAAGGAGGCTGCCTGCAGAGCCTCCTTGCGCTAACCAAGGTAATTGCTTACAATTCCACATACTGCTAACGTTGTCCGAGGAACGCTGCTGATGCCGTCGATATACATTACCACTCCCATATACTACGTCAATGCGAAGCCTCATATTGGCCATGCGTACACCACCATCGTATGTGATGTCTGTGCGAGATTTTACAGGATGCTTGGGTATGATGTTCTTTTCTCGACAGGCACCGATGAGCATGGGAAGAAGATAGAGCAGAGCGCAAACAACGCAGGTATCCCACCTCAGCTCTTTACAGATAATATTTCCCGGTTGTTCAGGGATCTGCTGCCTGTCCTCAACATAACGAACGACGATTTCATAAGGACCACGGAGAAGCGGCACAAAGACGTGGCTGCGCACTTTTGGAGTAAGCTGAAGAGCAGTGGGTACATCTACCTCGGAGAGTACTCTGGGTGGTATGACATTAGGAATGAGGCATACTTCGCTGAAGATGAACTGGTCAATGGGCAGTCACCGCTTGGGGGCGATGTGCTCTACATGACGGAGGAATGCTACTTCTTCAAGCTCTCAGCATTTCAAGATAAGCTCCTAGATTTCTACGAAAAGCATCCGGACTTCATCTTCCCAATCCAAAGGAGAAATGAGGTTGTAAGCTTCGTCAAAAGCGGCCTGAACGATCTTGCGATTTCAAGGACTACATTCAACTGGGGAATCCCCGTGCCGGACGATCCAAAGCATGTTATCTATGTTTGGCTCGATGCCCTGACTAACTACATCACCGTGAACAACTATCCAGATTGTGATCAGAATAATGATGCACATTGGCAGAACGTCATACACTTCGTTGGGAAGGAGATAGTGAGATTCCATGCTGTATACTGGCCGGCATTCCTGATGGCCGCCGACCTCAACCCTCCAAAGCAAATTGTATCACATGGGTGGTGGCTAAGCGAAGGAGAAAAAATGTCGAAGTCAATTGGGAATGTCCAGGATCCCGTTAAGTACTGTATGCTGTTCGGCTCCGACGCACTCAGGTACTTCCTACTGAGAGAGCTCTCTTTCGGGGAAGATGGTAACTTCTCACTCGCCGGCTTCATCGGTCGGTATAACTCAATTTTGGCCAATGCATATGGGAACCTCTGCAATCGCGTATTTTCGTTTGTCGTGAAAAATTGCGGCAGCAGAGTGAAGCGGCCGACGGTCCTATCTGAGGAGGATCGCGAATTCGTAGACTCCGTAGCCACCTCTCTTGAAGATGCAATTTCTATGTTCAAGCAGTATGCATTCAACCGGTATCTCGAGAAGCTGGAGTACGCAATGTCACTGTCGAACAGGTACATTGATTCCCAGAAGCCGTGGGCACTAATGACCTCTAACCCGGATAGAGTGGGAGATGTTTTGTTCCTCGCCGTTGAGCAGATCTATAAAATCACCAGGCTATTTTATCCGGTGATTCCAACGAGCGCCGAGAAGGTCTTCCAACAGCTTGGTATTTCTGACAGCATGATGACAGGGATAAACAGCGAAGTCCTGAATGAGTTTGAGATACATTCCATAGAGGCACTGTTCCCGAAGATAGATCAAGCCGCCAAAGATTTCGATGTGTTCGCTGGCTGAGAATCTTCCGCTAAAGATAGATGAATCCCCTATTGCCAACATGGGCGTAAATACCTCTTGCTTCCGCAGCTATCGTGCCATACCATAAACACATGAGAGGTGGCCGATCTTGTTACAGCTTCTCTCCCCCCATCCTAAAAAATAATTTCATCCGTTAACTATTTTTTAACATTTTCTATTGTATCATATATTTAACGGGACAATATTTAAGTAAGGAATCTTAATGAAAAGCAAGTTAATCGGATTGGCAGTAGCACTGTGTGTTGCAGGAGTAGCAAATGTACATGGAGGCACTGCAGAAGTAGCGAGTGCACAAGGGAATAACGAGAATCTGGAGCGGAGGATAGTGGCCCTCGAGGCTCTCGCCAGTATGCCAACAAGGCACGAGGCTCAAGGGGATGTGGTGGAAGAAATACAGCAAATGCAGAGCCCCTACACCGGGATACAGCTGCAGATAGCTGGGCTACGGCTACAGATAGAACACTCCACTAACGCCCAGCTGCTAATGCAGTTCGGGCTGGCCGCCTTGAGCAAAATGGATCAATTCTCGGACATCTACCAGCTATGGATGCAGATACTCCTACGTAACGTTGAGGAGGTGAGGGAAGGGCTCCCCCCACAGGTTGCCATGGCGAGGTTGCGCAGCGGTGGCATGTGCTTATCACCATATCCTGACTGCTACGGCCCCGTCGCGACGATGGTTGTAATGGGCACTGAGCTCGACGGCGAACCAACATACTGCTATATAAATCAGCAGCCTAGTCGGTCATACACAATCACTCCCAGAGGTGTGACGACGTACAACTACGAGGATAAAGCAAGGCCTATACAGAGTGTGGACACCCGACGATGGAAAGAAGTGCATCGAGCCGCCGCAATCACTGGCGACCATCCCGGCTCCTGCGAGACCGATGAACGCATAAAGGGATACCTTGGTGAGGCCGAGTATGCGGAACTGCAACAAGTGTATGGCACACAACCCGGCGACATGATGGCTGCAGTCCTGTGCATCATAAATCAGATCGAGAAGAACGCTGGCAGGAGATACTGGGTCACCAGAACAGATGCTGAGCAACGTGTGCACATGGAGGACATGAGACCCGCAAAAGGGGAAGCTCTAGATTGCGACGCATACATACAATACCAGCGGGAAGACCTACCAGTCTAGAAACGCGAAGAACAACCACGAGCATCCCACCCACTAGGATAGGCTCGAGCACCTCACCACGTAGAAGCACCATTACATCACAGGCGGTGTGCTCTTGTGTGGAGAGGTGCCCTACCAGACTCCCATCGCGCTTGGTATGCTTATTGCTTTGTGATACCTGCTTGTGGTATACCTCGTAGCATAACCAATCAGTGATTGTTGGAAGCGCCGGCATGCAGGTGGCAGTCTCATTTCAAGATATAATCTTTAAGTTGCAGCAGTTTTGGGCTGAGCAGGGGTGTGCAGTTTTGCAGCCGTATGACACTGAGGTAGGAGCCGGTACATCTCATTATGCAACCACCCTAAAGGCGCTGGATAACAACTACTGGGCAGCTGCATTCGTGCAACCGTGCAGGCGCCCGAGTGATGGGAGGTATGGGGATAATCCCAACAGAACGCAGTACTACTACCAGTTCCAGGTTATCATAAAACCAGCACCGCAGAATCCACAAGAGCTATACCTCGATAGTTTGAAGGCGGTTGGATTCGATATGGCAGCTCACGATATTAGATTCGTTGAGGACGACTGGGAGAACCCATCACTAGGTGCTGCAGGCCTCGGCTGGGAAGTATGGTGCGACGGCATGGAGATTACTCAATACACGTACTTCCAGCAGGTCGGAGGAATCAACTGTGCAATCGTTCCAGTTGAAATCACGTACGGCCTCGAGCGCATCGCCACGTTCATGCAGGGTGTAGAAAGTCATTTCGATATCAACTGGAATGGTAAGGAGGGAGAGCAGAAGCTGACCTACGGAGACGTGCTACTGAGGTTCGAGAAGGAGTTCTCCTGCTACAATTTCGACGTAGCATCAGTGGATATTCTGCTTGAGCATTTTAGTGACTATGAAGAGGAGTGCCGCAGGCTGCTGGCTCACAACCTCGTAATGCCAGCATATGAGCAGTGCGTCAAGGCTAATCACTGCTTCAATCTCCTAGATGCGAGGGGAGTCGTTTCTGTGACTGAGAGGGCAGGATACATAGCAAGAATCCGAGCCCTTGCTAAGAGCTGCTGCCAGGCCTGGATGGAATCTTTATAGGAGATCATTATGCAACAGGAATTGCTGATTGAGTTGTACTCCGAGGAAATCCCGGCGCGGCTCCAGAAGAAGGCTCTGCAGGATGCAGTTGCCACTTTCTCGAAGATTATCGATAGCTACAACGTCTCACATGGTGAGGTAAAGAGTTTCATTTCTCCGATGAGATTGACCTTGCTGGTGGAGGATCTTGAGGGCCAAACCAAAGCTTCAGTCGAAAGAAAAACTGGGCCAAGCATATCGGCTGGGAAGCAGGCAGTTGAAGGGTTCTTGAGGTCGAACAACAAGACTGCAAATGACCTTATTGAGATCGATGGATACTACCACATCGACATTGAGATGAAGATCTTTGAGACGCGTACCCTGATAGGGGATATGATAGAGGACTTCATCGCTAAGATGCCGTGGCAGAAATCCATGAGGTGGTACCTCGAAGACCAGAAAGCACTCAGCGCATTTTGGGTTAGGCCGATCAGGTCGATCCTCTGTATGTACGATGGAACTTCGCCTGGTGTGTATCTGAAATCAGTTGGTATTAGAACGTGTTCACATACGTATGGACATAGGTTCATAGCACCCGCAGCGATAGAGGTTTCTGATTTTGAAGATTATAAAACGCGTCTCGAGGATGCCCACGTGATGCTGGATTACGACAAAAAGAAGAATTACATAGATATGGAAATGACCAAGAACGCTGCAGGAATCGGGCTCTGTGTCGGGTATGATGAAGGGTTACTCGACGAGGTAGCTGGGCTTGTTGAGTACCCATTTATACACATCGGCGTGATCAACGAGGAGTTCATGAAGCTCCCTCCAGAGGTGCTATCAACCTCCATGAAGATCCACCAGAAGTATTTTACACTGACGTATCCGGATTCGGTGATCGCCCCATTCTACGGAGTTGTAACGAATATCCCTGGGACTGATGTGATGTACGATGGCCTAAACAGGGTTCTCCGTGCGAGGTTAAGTGATGCTGCCTTCTTCTACAAAGAGGATCTGGATGTCACATTGGAGGCCTTCGCCCCGAGACTGTCTAACGTAGTTTTCCATGAGAAGCTTGGCTCTATGTCACAGAAGATCGATAGGATGATGTCGATAGCAGACACAAAGGAGGAGCATAGGGCAATTGCTCTCTGCAAGGCAGATCTGCTAACGCAGATGGTCGGGGAGTTCCCTGAGCTTCAAGGGACGATAGGTGGGATCTATGCAAAGATCCAGGATGAAAGCCCAGAGCTGTGTGTCGCGATAATGGAGCATTACAAACCAGCTAACGCGACTGATACAATACCATGTACTCCCCTTGGAGCCAGGATATCGTTCATCGATAAAATCGATAGCCTAGTTGGGTTGCTTGGTATCGGGATCAAGCCGACGGGATCGAAGGATCCATTTGCACTGCGGAGAACTGCCATCGGTATCGTGCGGCTCCTCTGCGAAAGCAACGATAGCATCTTGGATTCAGAAACCTTATCATGGTACATAGACACTCTTGTTACTGCGTATTCTGATCAGGGCGTTCCGCTGAATCCTCACACCGTTGATACAGTGAAGGAGTTTCTGATCGACAGATTTAAGGCATTCATGATCGACGGCTTGGAAGTAGACCAGGACATCGTAAATGCCGTCGTAAGCGGGTTTGGCACACCTGACTTGGATTACAGAACCACACTAGATAAGGCCCAGAAGGTGAAGCACATTGTCACACTCGATGGCTTCGGCACAGTGAAGATGGCGTACAAGAGATCCGTAGGAGTTATAGGCGATTGTGCGGATGATGGTAGTGATACTGAGTGCTGGAAAAGCGCACAGTTCAAGGATAAGCACATGGCTGGTGTGCATGACGCCGTACTGGCCTTAGGTAAGGATGATAGTGATTTCAGCGATATCGTGAAAGCATCCAGTGCTGTTCTGGAGGCGTGTGAAAACGTCCTAATCAATGATCCAGACCATGGAGTTAAGATGGCCAACATATCACTATTCCGCGAGTTCGTTAATGTGGTTCGCGACAGAATTTGCGACCTGACGTACATTGCGAATCGGGCTCAGGGGGAGTGACAGAGCGCTCTTGAACACCCTACTATCAGACTACCCCAGGCCTGAATACGTTGAAGGCATCGGATGCTGTGGCCTGGTGTTGAGACATTACCTAACACAGGGGGTTTTATAGCTTACGTGTAGTAAAGTAAGGGATGAGCGCGAGCGGCTATGCTGTTTTTCCGATTGACTTTGCTGTTAAAATGCCACAAAACTTAATGGCGCAAAATGTAAGGTGGAAGGTACCGATGCCACTTAGAATGGACATGCCGCTGCTTAGCCCAACCATGAAAAAAGGCAACATCATCGCGTGGCACAAAAAAGA
>JAIRZU010000058.1 GCA_031267075.1 Holosporales bacterium | reverse complement strand
TGTTCTGCTCGTGTTACACCGATTCAATGCTAGAAAAATATGTAGTTAGTTGTCAATCCCCACGCCCATGTTCACACTCTCTGAGATAACCAAGCTGCCTCAGTGTTTCTTGTGGTGTGTTCCTGCCACTTACATCACTTCCGAGACGTCGGCTCCTGGGATTCTAGTTAGTATCTTCTGTATCAGATTATCTGATCCTTCAGGAGGAGTATCCTTGATCATCAAGTCTTCAATTTTGGGGAACGAAGCGGTGTGAGCCAGGATAACGACCGCTGCAATTAGCACGTGTTCTGGGTGGTCGGCAACCTTCATATTCTCGGTCTGTTTCAGCAGGATCTGCCACAGGTATAGAAGGTTCGACAGATTGCTATTGCTCTTTTTCACGCAGGCTGCTATCATCTTATATAAGGCTGTTTGCAACCCACTAAACAGTGTAAATGGGGCACAGCCTGAGGCGATGATGCGTTCAGCCAGCTGGACGGCGCCATCCGGCTTACCAGCCAATATCAGATCTAATATGGAATCTATGTCGCACTGCCTCGCTCCCCCGATTGTCTTGATAACCGTCTCAGTGGTTATGACTTTGGATGGGTGGGAGAGCATAATCACCTGATCAAGGATTGAGAGCGCATCTCTGACTGAGCCGCCTGCCTCAGTCGCTATTATATCGGCTGCCTCATCCTCAATTGAGATATCCTCACGTGCAGCTATATCTCGCATATACGCAGATAACTTCGTCTCATGAATTGGGTTCAGCTGAAACGTCATGCATCTCGAGAGAACCGTCTCTGGAACCTTATTCATCTCGGTTGTAGCGAATATGAACTTCACATGAGGTGGTGGCTCTTCGAGGGTTTTCAAAAGAGCATTGAAGGCGCTTTTAGACAACATATGAACTTCATCGATGATGAATATCTTGAACCTTCCGAGCAGGGGGACGTACTGGGTTGACTCTATGATCTCCCTGATGTCCTCCACACCTGTCCTGCTGGCGGCATCGAACTCCATGATGTCCATGTGATTATCATTATCGAGAGCGACGCATGATTTGCACGTCCCACATGGGGATGACGCTGCTCTACTCTGATTGCCATCACCCATACAGTTTAAGCAGCGAGCCAGGATCCGCGCTGTCGTAGTCTTACCAATCCCACGGATCCCATGAAACAGGAATGCATGTGGTATCTTATTCTCATCAAGACTCGTCCTAAGGAACTGAGCTGTAACCTCCTGGCCTATGAGATCATCAAGATCCTTAGGTCTGTACTTTCGACTTAAAACCACATAGTGCCCGGACATAGCCACGCTGCCCAAAAGAAAGATGTGACTATTATATTCCACCAAGTGACCAGAGTACACTTCATAGCACTGCAAAGGTACTGGGTGGCGCACAGCTCCCCACCCCACCTCCTGCCCCATGAGCACCTACGAGATCAAAACCTCACAGCTGGGATACGGCGGCCTCAAGGAAGTCATCGATATCTCCCTCGAGTACTGCGAGCGCGTTTCCATTCTCAACCCCAGTCCTTGAATCCTTAACCATCTTGTATGGTTGCAGCACGTATGACCTTATCTGATTCCCCCATGCGATATCCGTTTTTGGTTGTGAGGGGTTCGATGCCTCTTCCTGTTCCCTCAGCTTTTGAGCATACAGTTTGGATCTCAGCATGTTCATGGCGATTTCCTTATTCCTGTGCTGTGACCTGTCGATCTGTGAGGCTACGACGAGTCCGGTGGGGATGTGTGTTATCCTAATCGCACTCTCTGTCTTGTTGACGTGTTGGCCACCTGGGCCGGATGCTCTGTACGTATCTATTCTGAGATCACTCGGATTAATTTCGATCTCGATGTTGCTGTCGACCTCAGGAGTAACTAGAACCGAGGCGAAGCTAGTGTGGCGCCTGGCGTTCGAATCGAATGGAGAGATCCTAACTAGCCTATGGACTCCTGATTCCTTTTTCAGCCAGCCATATGCTTTGTTCCCCTGTATGTGAAGCCTGATTGATTTCACGCCAGCTTCATCTCCATCATCCTTATCTGCAATCTCGATTTTGTACTTCCTCTTCTCGGCCCACCTTGTGTACATTCTGGCTAGCATCTCTGCCCAGTCCTGCGCTTCAGTCCCTCCTGCTCCAGCGTTAACCTCCAGGAAGCAACTAGCAGAATCGTGTCTTTCGCTTAGGATTGATTCTATCTGCAGGGTGATGGCCTCCTTAGCTAGCTTAGTAAGATCATTGCTTAGTTCCAATACAAGCCCATCATCACCTTCAGAATCAGCGAGCTCCATCATACCTATGACATCATCCAATTTCTTTTCGAGGTAGTCTGCTGGGGCGATCATCGTTATTATCGAATCCTTCTCCTTCATAATCTTCACGGCATTTTCAGTATCGTTCCAGAAGTCTGGATTTTCAGTTTGAGCTTGAATCTCAGTAAGTTTTGCTATGCTATCATCGTAGTCCACAAAGCTCTTTATGAGGGTGATTGCGTTTCGGATCGTGCCGATGTTTTTTTGATCCTGCGGAGTCACTTTACTTATCCCTCAGCTGCCCACCACAACTCTTCGATACTGCATCGATGATCCTTGTTGATATATCGGATATCTGCTCCACTGAGAGGGTGCCGTCGTCTGACTGCATCGTAACCTCGATAGCTACTGCCTTCTTGAAATCACCTATCTCATCGGACTCATAAACATCGAAAACCTTAATATCCCTCACGGCACAAAGCTTCAACCTCCTGATGGCATTTGTCACATTCGCCACATCCATTGATTTTTGAACGATGAAGGAGAAGTCTCTCGTTACAGGCTGGTACTGAGATACCACCAGCTGCGGTTTAGTTTTATGTACAAGCACTCCTGGTAGCCTCCCGATAAATATCTCAAAACATGCGACGGGGCCAACGATGTCGAACCTACGCAGGATAGTTGGATGTATCTCACCGAAGTAGGCAATGACGGTATCCTTCTGTATCACGTAGCTTCCGCTTCTCCCGGGATGGTAGTAGCGCGGTGCGCCACCACTTAGTCTCACATTTGATGTTACCATGTTCAGTATCTTTTCCAAAATTTCCTTCACATCGAATACGCTCACATCTTCCTGTTTGATCCTCCAATTGCGGCTTGTGAGCTTTTCCGAAATCGTGGCGGTGAGTGTATTGTCCTCGACGATACTGGAGTCCTCTCTGCAAAAACACGCCCCCACCTCAAACACCCTCGAATTCTTCTGGCTTTTGTTCTGGGCATTTTTGATGAGGTTCAGATGGGATAGAACTACGGATGGTCTGAGAGTCGAAGCCTCTCCAGGAGCTGCATCCTTGAGAGTCAGCAGCCTACCTTCACTAACAAACAAGGCCGCCGTATCCCAGCTCGTGAACGGGAAGGTCTTGACCTCGTCATAATTATTGTATACCATTGCATCGGTGATCTTGTCAACTACGCAGATTTGCTGGATGGGCTCCGCCGTGCTCAGCTCCACATTCTCAACGTTCTCGAACCCCATGATTCTTAGGACCTCCTCAATCAGGTCCTCCTCAATTTCCAGATCATGCCTCCACGATGGAGTCTCAACAGTGATCCTCGTGGGAGTGGCAGATTGTATGGTGAGGCCGAGATTCTCAAGGATCGGAACGGCAGTGGTGAAATCACTCTCGCCCATATTTGTGAGGGCCTTGAATTTTTCGAGTGTCAGTTCTATAATTGATTTGTTGGCGGGGAGTGAGCCGTGTTTCTTAGTAGCCGACACCTTGCAGTTTCCAGCCGTAGCAGCAGCGATGAGTGATGCCGTGTAGCGGACAGCTGTGTTGATTGCTTCTGGATCTACTCCGCGTTCGCACCGCGTCCTGGCTTCGCTACTAATCCTAAGTGTCTGTCCGGCAATTGAAATTGCAACCTTATCGAAGTATGCACCCTCTATCAAGATCCTTCTTGTGTCTGTAGGTGAGTAGGCTGAATCCAATCCACCCATTATTCCTGCTACTGACAGAGGCCTATCTTCCGTGGAGATTATCACTACCTTATCAGATAGGACCGTATCCTTCCCGTCCAACGTTTTGAGCATCTCGCCACCATTGGCATCCCTCACCACCAGCTTCTGCTGTAGCTTATCCATATCAAAAATATGAAGTGGTACTCCGATATCGATACAGATGTAGTTTGCAACATCCACTGGAAGCCCGATCAACCTCTGCCCTATCGCGCGTAACCTCCTCGCGATATAAGCCGGCGTCTCAGCCGCAACACCATCAACTGCAGTCGTTGAAAAATAGTAGCATCCGCTTGTTGTGATATCGACCTCCACTGGGTTATCAATCGATACGATGGGATCTTGAAAGGATAGCGGAATGAGCTCTCCGACTCCAGCTGCCGCCAGGTCCCTAGCAATCCCTCTAACACAATAACAGTCTGCTCTGTTTGGAGTCAGACTAACGTCGAATATCACATCATCCGTACCGAGGGCTGACGCTAGGCCCTGCCCGACAACAAGACCGCTTTGGAGTTCAACGATTCCATCTGCTTCATGTGAGATATCTACCAACAACTCCGATGATGAACACATCATTCCCTGGCTTTCAACTCCTCTGATAACTCCTGCTTTGAGAGGTAATCCAGTGGCTGGAATTATCGCTCCCTCGAGGGCGACGGCAACATAGATCTCAGCCCTTGCGTTCGGTGCACCACAGACTATCTGAAGGATCTTAGAACCGATATCAACAGTACACACCTTGAGCCTATCTGCGTTCGGATGTTGCTCTGCCTGCCTGATAAACCCAACTACAAAATTCTCAAATTTCGCGCTATAATCAATGACCTCCTCAACCTCAAGTCCTAGGCATGGCAGCTTATCTGCGATGTCGTGGTATGATGACTCAGTGCGTAGATGATCTTTTAACCAGTTGAAAGTGAACTTCATTGTGTGGCTTCAATGTACCGTTAGTATGCGCTGGACATGTTAGCAAAAAATCACAGCAATGTCTCGGTGGGAATCGGGTGAGCTGAGGATACATACGATAAAAATTGCTTGATGTATCGGAAGCTGCTACAATCACCTATATCGCGAAGATACTAGGGGCCGTAGCTCAGCTGGGAGAGCGCTACAATGGCATTGTAGAGGTCAGGGGTTCGATCCCCCTCGGCTCCACCAAACCTCGTTCATACCGAAATGGGTACCATATAATCCCACCCTCAAAAATAATCTCTTCCGTTAACTATTTTTTAACCCTTCTCATGCTACCATACCTATGTAACTGTCTTATCCTCTAAGGGGAGGAAACACATGAAAAGCAAACTTGTAACATCAACACTCATTCTAGGACTAATAGCCTGTGAGGCCTGGAGTTCTAGAGAGTTCTCAGTTGTAAGTAGGGGAGGGGTATCTGTACCACCAAGAGTGAGTACGGTATTCGAGGGGTTCACCCAAGTTCGTAATGATATAGCTAACATAAACGAGACAATGACTACCCTAGCCGCAGGACTGAGTACGCAAATAGAAGCTATCCAAAGAGCAGTTGAAGACGTCCGTCGAGATCCGTGGTTAACCCCAGTTATAGCAGATAGCGCGGCGCCATGGATCACTGATGAGCTGGTTGCTGATACAATTCTACCTACGGGATGGAAAGATGCAATAGCGCGCGTGATACGCAGCAACATCCTAGAACACCGCACACGGATGACTCCCGGCGATGTCAGAACGTGCTGGACAACATCCCGATACAGAGTAGGCACCGCTGACCTAGCGTGTAACCTCGCACTCGTCAGAAGCACAACCAAAACGGGCGAACCCCGCGTGCTTGCCACCATGACTGGGAGAACTACGGGGGCGCGAAGCTTCTCGTATGCTCTGATGGACTACGCACACCCTACATCAGAAAAGAGGGATCCGAGCGCCTCCGTCACCGAAGAGCAACTCACGGACATCGATGCCAAATTTCCAGCATGGGTTGGAACTACCGGGCACTTCAATGAACTCCTAATAATGAAGCGTACAAGCATCGGTACGCTCGGCCCCGGAGAAACACCAGCCGACAGTGACAGAATGCCAAACCCATTCCAGGATCCGTCCACCAGCTACGATGCATACGAGAACGCCAGGACAGAAACGTGCTGGACCTACACGAGAATACTGTCTGCCCTCAACAACCCAATCGCGTTTGGTGACTTCATAGCGTTCCACTACCTAGCCCCCCTCGAGACAGAACCCTGGTTCACATTACCCACACAGTAAGCAGAAACGGTGGCGTTTCCTGTGGAAGGTGGGCCAGGAAGAGTGATCATTGTATCTCTGACATAATACAATGGTACGTAGGCGCAAGAAGCTGATTATGGAGGTTTAGTGGGGGGCTATCCAAAATCCGTATTGACTCATGCATAGTTGTGTGATAAAAGTCACGGGTTGTGTTTGCGTTATCACGAGCTTGAAGTTGGATTCATTCCCAATGACGCTTCGTGGGTTTCAAGCTGTTCAGGATGAACTCAGAAGGTTGAAATCCGTAGAGCGGCCGAAAGTTGTAGAAGCTATAGCAGCAGCACGAGCGCTTGGAGATCTATCTGAGAATGCTGAGTACCATGCAGCGAAGGACAAGCAGGGTTTCATTGAGGCCCGCATTTCCGAGCTTGAAGGGATTGCAAGTAAGGCATCCGTGATCGATGTATCTAAGGTTGATGCAAGCTCCGTTAAGTTCGGAGCCACAGTAATGCTGACGGATACCAATACGAATGCTGAGACGACATTCCAGATAGTTGGGAGTTTTGAGGCTGATATCAAGAGTGGGCTTCTACCAATAACGTCTCCAACGGCACGAGCTATGATCGGCAAGGAGGTTGGGGATGTGATAGTGGTGAGCACTCCCGGTGGATCCAAAAGCTACAGGATAGATAAGGTGTCATATATCTAGGTTAAACAAGGCGATGTCTGTCCTTGGAATATGCTCAAGGAGAGATGCAGATAGGCTGATCTCATCCGGGAAGGTCATGGTGAACGGCGAAGTTATCGCTGAGCTTGGAGCCAAGATCTCACATGGGGATACGGTTTCTGTTTCTGGGATGAACTATGTTTTCACGACCAACCCCACATGCAGGACGTGGATATACTACAAGCCAGTTGGGCTCGTAACATCCAACAGAGACCCGCAGGGTAGGACGACTGTGTTCGAGGATATAGCTGGGAAGATACCGGAAAGGGTGGTCTCGGTTGGGAGGTTAGATATCAACTCCGAGGGCTTACTCATCCTCACAAACAACGGAGAGCTTGCTAGGTATCTCGAGTTGCCAGCGACAGCGTTGGAGCGGCGCTACAAAGTACGGCTCTTTGGAACCCTAGGTAATGATACCATATCGCAATTTGCGAAAGGGATTAATGTTGATGGCATGCACTATGCCCCAGTGCGTGTCAGGTTACTGCGCAGATCAAGCGGGAAGAATTGCTGGGTCGAATGCATCCTGACTGAGGGAAAGAATCGGGAGATCCGCAAGCTGTTCAGCCACTTCGGCCTCTCGGTTAACAAGCTGATACGAACCCACTATGGTCCGTACTCGATTGGGGATCTGAAGCCAGGTGAGATTCGAGAGGTAGAGAGCCTACACCTGTAGCCTTTCGATGTCCGCACCGCAGGCCATCAGTTTGTC
>JAIRZU010000009.1 GCA_031267075.1 Holosporales bacterium | reverse complement strand
TGATAGTAGTGATACCTCCCAAGAGTAATAGGAAGGAGTGGAGAGGGATAGCAACGAGGTATTGTAAGAATGTTGATTCTTTTGAGGCGGCTGTTCAGATATGTTGTTTGATGATATGGCTCACTATCTCTTGATGACACCATGTAGAACTCCAGGCCTCACAGGCTATTAGTCCTAGCATGAGCGTTGTTGCCAACAACTTGCTTTTCATGTGTTTCCTCCCCTTAGAGGATAAAGATTCCTATAAGTAGGTTAGCATGGAAAGGGTTGCTAAAAGGTTAACGGAGGAAATTATTTTGGAGGGAGGAAACTAGCCTCAGGACCGATGCTATTTCAGGGCTTCTGCCTGGACGTGTTCGATGAGCTTATCTATGACTTCGTCCAGTGCTGAGCCGTCCATAATCTTTTCGATCTTGTACAGGGTTAGGTTGATGCGGTGATCTGATACTCTTCCTTGCGGGAAGTTATAAGTGCGAATCCGCTCCGACCTATCGCCACTCCCAATTTGAAGTCGGCGGCTCTCTGAACGCGAAGCTTCTCGCTTTTGCTTTTCACGTTCGTAGATCTTGGACCTTAGTATCTTCATGGCCCTTGCGCGATTCTTATGCTGGGATCTTTCATCCTGTACGGCCACTACGGTTCCAGTCGGGATATGGGTGATCCTCACTGCGCTATCTGTCTTATTGACGTGTTGTCCACCGGCGCCGGAAGCCCTGTACGTATCGATCTGCAGGTCCTTCTCATCTATGTGGATATCCATCTCCTCAGCTTCTGGGAGAACCGCGACGGTTGCAGCCGATGTATGTATACGGCCAGCCGCCTCAGTTTCAGGAACTCTCTGAACCCTATGCACTCCGGATTCGTACTTCAATCTTGCGAAGACGCCCTTGCCGGAGATACTGGCACTTGCCCCTTTAATTGCTCCTATCCCGCTTTCACTAAACTCCAGTATCTCAAATGCCCAACCATGGAGTGCGGCATATGAAGAGTACATTCTGAACAGGTCGGCAGCAAAGAGGCCAGCTTCATCACCGCCTGTTCCAGCCCTAATCTCCAGGATCGCTCCCTTTTCATCATCGATATCTCTCGGGAGAAGAAGCACCTTGATTCTCCTCTCGATCTCTGCTATAGTATCTCTTAGAGCGTACGTCTCGTCGATGGCCATGCTTTTGATGTCATGATCATCAGAGGCGGCAAGCTCGTTAAGTTCGCCCAGTTCGCGTTCCTTAGCTTGGAGATTATTTATTTCAGCAGCAAGCTCCTCCATCTCGGAGTGCTTCTTTGTGAGACTTACGTACTCATCCCGGTCTAGCGAATCGCTGTTATTGAGGGCGGCGCTGATCTCCTCATACTTCTCGAGGATTAGGTCTAGCTTCTCTCTGAAATCACTCATTGATAATCTTGCGCCATCGAGGAAATTGTCTTTGAAACTAGCCGAAGCTCTTTACCTAGGCTATCGATTATCTGATCCTTGTTCGTACTGGAGCCTTGGATCAGACCGTTCATCAAGCCCTCTATGGAATCAAGCTTTCTCAGCATCTCAGTCCACACTTCGTCGTTCTTACCATGTGAGTTTGTTACTACCAGCTCATGCAGTTCCATCTGGTTCCTCGTGATAGCCTTAACGGCATCCTGGTGCATTGCAACCGCATCAGTTAGCTTTGCGATCTTTTGGGAAACGTCCCGCTGCAGTGTCATGATTGATGTTCTATTCCCATCCAGATCATTCAGTTGATTTTGGAATGCGTATATCATCTCCACTGTCTTTTCTAGGAGTCCCATCGAGAAAACGGGACCATGGAAATTCTGGTAGTTGTCAATCACATCAAAGCTCGCCGTGTACCTCGTTAGCCACTCTTCAACGGCATCGAGGAATTTATCGGATGCCCTCCTCAGGTTCATGTTTAAAAACCCAACGATGAGGGAGCTCGATAATCCAAAGAGAGAGCAGCCGAAGGCTATCCCCATTCCAGACAGTGGGATCTTCAAGCTATCCTTAAGCTTCAGAAATGATTCCGCGGCGCCTGTCTCCTCGAGGCCTAGGTTATCTATGATGCTGGCGACGTTACCAATCGTATGCGATAACCCCCAGAACGTTCCGAGGAGCCCGAGAAAGATTAGCAGACCAGTGACATACCGTGGGAACGATGAAGCGTCTTCGACTCTCTTCTCCACACTGCTTAGGATAGTCTGCAGCTTTGCGTGCGATACCATCTTGTTGCTCTTGGACACATACAATGTCATCGGGCGCAGGAGATGAAAATCTTGTACATCCTGCCTAGTTAGTTTATCAAAATTCTTCAGCTTAGCGTACTCGGATCCCATCAGGAAAAGCCTGCTGTAAATGAACACGATGCCAGTTATGAACCCGCAAATGATCACCGAGTTTATAGGGATGTTGTAGAGGAATGAGCGCATTAGGACGTCGAAGAGAAGAAAGATTACCGCGGCGACAAATGCCAAAAATACAGAAATCCTGATTAAACAGGCGCCGCTGATTCCTAGCCTCATACCATGCTCTGCTGCCATCCACACCATGTTCATTTTATAGTATCAGATTCCGTTTTGCCACGATTATGAACTGGGTTAGCGAGTTTCACTGTCAATTATAGATACCGTTTTATCAGACCTCATCCCAACAAGCGAGCCTGACGATAATTGCCATGGAAGGTGAGGAGGAGGTAGATACTGCGGCATCTACCCCCTCCCCTCCATGGTGCTGTGATTATGCTGGGGTTTCTGCTGGTGGTACGAGTGGTGGTGTGGGCGCTGGAGTAGGGAGCCGCTGGTATATGATGTAGGCATCACCATCATACCCGGTGCATATGGTTGCTTGGTGTACGCAGTTCCGTACCGAGCAGACTGTAGCAGCCTTCTCCCTCTGATCTTTCATTGTGACCTGCAGGTCTGTTCCTAGCTGTTGGTTCATGGATGGGTAGTCCTGATCCGACAAAAAGTTCAGGCCGGAGCTTCGAGGCGTTATGGCCAGTTCCTGTATCTGGTAGCGCATTATTTCGCTGGTCAATGCGCTGCTATTTTCGTGGACTATGTCGGGAGCAGACAGAGAGTATGAGGGATTGGACAAGACTTGATTCTGGTTGTACCCCTGGTCACCGTTGGACTCGTACCCTATAAATGAGCCGTGATCGCCCCCAGTCATGATCGTGCATAACGGCGTGGGCCCGGATGTTGGGCGAGCTGCGAGGACGTATGCTAAGTAGTACGTGATCGATATCGCTTTATGGGACCTCGTCCAGTGCCACCTACTCCTAATCTGAGAAACGGTAGTTTCTGAGTCGGCTTCCTCTAGCTGGAGTTGAATTAGACTCTCGATTGTGATCCTCATGTAGTAAGGAAGTGGCACATCTGTGCATATGGTGTCAATAAGCTGCATTGCTCCATGGATCAGCCATTGCTGATGGGTGAATAGGAATAATCCTGTTGGGGCTTGGGCTTTCACTGCACCTGGTCCTGTTCCACTTGCTTGTATTGGTGGGTGGCCCAGTAGCTCTTTGTATACTTCCATTGCCTGTTTGAGGTTATCAACCTCGCTCCTTAGGCTACCGACTTCGTTTCTTAGATCCCTATTTTCCTGGAAGAGCGTCCTAGCTGGAACCAGTTCTCTCTCAACTACAGGACTCTCTCTCTCTCTCTAGAACTCCGCGGCTTCCGTACACCTCTGCCATGCCTGTAACACATAGTGCTACCGTTAAACCTACTAACTTGCTTTTCATTAGGATTCCTCCCTTAAAGGTTAATCTCTAGATATATGATACAGTGGGAAGGGTTAAAAAATAGTTAACGGAGAAGATTATTTTTTGAGGGTGGGATTTTCTGCTTCGATCTTGTATCATGAGCTCGCTGTAACCGCACCTTCCAGAGCTTATGATCGATTTCCCACCAGCGGATAAGAAGTACCCAATGAGCGGGATAAATCGTGTGTGCTTCCTAAAGAACATCATTACGCGCCCCAACATTATTGTCGGCGATTACACGTACTACGATGACGAGGAGGACGTACATAACTTTGAGAAAAATGTTATGTACCTTTTTGATTTCTTGGAAGACAAGTTGGTCATTGGGAAGTTCTGCCAGATCGCTAGTGGCGTGAAATTTCTCATGAATGGCATGTTTCATAACCTGTCAGTTTGGACGACGTTTCCGTTCACGATCTTTTCCAAGGATATTGCC